>CAOJXI010000134.1 GCA_948465665.1 uncultured Clostridia bacterium
AAAGCCCGCATTTCTGCGGGCTTTTCTGTATAGGCAAACTCGGCTAACCATCAACATTGTAAATTTATCAGAATAACTTGGGGGGTAACTTAGGGGCAAACATAGCGGAACCACCTTACTTAATGGGATAATTGTACAAAAATATGCCCACTGTCGCGGTTTGAAAAAGAGCAGAGGTTTCATAAACATCCCTTGTAATGTCCAAAGCAGCTTTTTTAAATTCCTTTAAACGCTGACCTATCCAAGAAAAAATTTTCTCGCTTTCCCATGTCCTTCTGTTTTTATAAGACCATTCTCCCCCATTTGGCGCATAAGCATGTAGCACCTGGTGCATTTGATTTTCAGAAGCCGCTGTACATCTTCTTCACTCATTTCACCGTTTTTATGCAAATAGTCCGGAACCATCTGCATTTGAGGGGTTATCTTTAGTGTTGGAGCAGATTCTTCCGCTTTTTCAGATGCTGACGCATAGTTCATATTCGGAAGAATTATTTTAAAGGTGTTTGGTGTAACTTCAATCTTGGGCTGTTCCGAACATCCCTCATAAAGATGATAAATTTTACGGATTCCTGTCCCATAGGACTCAATCAGGCGCAGCCGGTGGAACACCTCTGCCAGATTCCGGTTCCTCGGCTGGGAAATACTGCTCCGAATATCCTCGGCAGACAAACCGGGCAGCAGGCCGCCAAGGGAGATGATCTCCATACAGGCATCATTGACATTGATTATAATGCTTCCGCTGAAACTGTATTCCCGGTGGATCAAAGCATTGAGCAGGGCTTCGCGGAGGGCGTCCTGGGGGTAATCCTGCTTTTCAATCCGTTCCAGTCCCTGAAAGACAGCCACTGTACGGTTACAGAGGGAAAGATACTGGAAGGTTTCATCCAACTGCTGGAACAAGGAACCTTTAAATTCCCGATTATCTTTAAAAGTGAGGTTTTCCTTATCGCCAAATACAGCAGCTTTTGTTGTGTGCCTGCACTGGTCGGAAAGAAGCAGGGCGAGGTTTGTATACAGCCCGTCAGAGGGATGTATCATCCCCAAAGCCAGGTACTTTTCCGGTGAAAAATCTACCTTATATTTTTGGAACGCTTTCCGGGCGGATTCAAAGGTCAAATCCTGCTCCAGAGAGCGCATCGTTTCATTTGTTTCAATATCATATAAATTATCCCTTCCATTAGGTACTTTACTTATAATATAGGCGATAAATCCACTTTGTCAATCAAAAAAGGTGAATATTCACTTTAAACCAGTGAATATTCACCCAATGATGTATCAAAATTCACATCCAATCTTCGCCAGCCTCGTCAAGCTTAATCCTCAATGTTTTTTCCAACCCAATAAAAGCAGGGATAAAGCTGTCCCGGATCAGCAGGAGCATTTCATCAATCTCGTCCTCATCATAAATATGCGTTGATTGATTACGCTTTTTCAGCATAAGAAGCCATACGGCGGAATCGTCTACAAAACCGTGCTTATAGGCGAGCTGCAAAATCTCTCTGGGGGAGCCGGTTTCTGCCTGTCCAACCCCGTGAGTCCTTAAAACTTCCTGCAATGCTTTCCAGGCAAGTTCAAAAGTAAGATTAAACTGTCCAATAATGCCTGTTCTATAAATTTCGTTGTCGTTTGCAAACGCAAAATCAGCTTTTTTCAGCACATTCAGGCAGCTGGTAAAATTAACGAGTTTCTTCATATATTGTCAGGCCATCCCTTTCAATTTCCCTTTTTAATTCTTCGGAAGCCCCTGAGTCAAGGTCAACAATATCAAACATCAGGAGCGAGTGTACATTTTCCTTTATGTCCCAATAAAAGGAATCAAAATCACCGCCCCTTACGGCAATATCAATATCGCTTCTTTCTGTATGTGATCCCCTTGCACGGGAGCCAAACAGTATTACCTTCCGAATATCATGTTCTTGGGCGGATAAAGAAATTTCCTTTAACACTCTGTCAGGGATATTATATGTCATAGCCCATCACTCCCCTCCTTTGTGATTTCATCATCAATAACAAGTTTTCGTATGGTTACAGTATAACACAAACTATAAAAATTTTCCACATCTTTTGTCTATTATCAAACCTCAATATTCCAGTTGAACAATGTTTCAGCGTTCTTTAAATCATATGTATATTTGTGGAAAACCTTTCCCACCCCATCCGTTTTTCAAGCTCCATCATCCCGCAGCAGAACCTTTCCCACGGCTCCAATGTTATCTGCAACGGGTCGCCCTCGCGGATACGCATAGTACGGCGGATTTCCTTTGGGATAACCACCCTGCCCAAATCGTCGATACGGCGTACAATTCCAGTAGCTTTCATATATATAAAACTCCTTTGATAAATGTTTCGTTCCGATGAGCAAACGGAATCAACTGCCCCTTGTAAGGCTCGTTTCAAAACATAGTTTTTACATGGAAGGAAGTTTTATACCTTTTTTATGGAAAATCTGAGAAGATTCAGGAAAGGGGAGATATCATATAAATCTTAAAAGATAGATGATTAACAGCTTTTATGGTATACTGGAAGAAATTGGATGCTCATATATTTCAGAAACACAGATATGGAAAGACGGGAGGAGGACTATACCTTATTCAGAAGTACTGAGGTTATACAGCCAGGGGAAAAATTCTATTATTGAGATAAAGGAAACAAGCCATGGCGAAAATGACTACAGGACAGCACTTTTTGTCCAATCGCAGAAAAGGTGGAAAGCTGGGCAAAAACCATTGAAGAATATTTGAGGGCAGGGTTATATTGTTCCCAGATAGTGAAAAACATAAATGGGGACTATACATGGAAAACCAGAAAAGGCTGGAGACGGTATATCCATTTATGCGGAAGGAATACAGTTCTTAACTATATGTTTCGGGAATTAATATGCCGCAGCCATTTTGGAAAAAAGAAATCCTTTATTCCTGGAAAGAAAACGAAAAGGCAACAGAGATGTTTCTTTTCAGCCTTCGAACTGCGGCTCAAACCTATCTTTTTTCAAAAACTGAGAAGGATGCTGCAATATTGCTTTACCGATATTTAAGACCCTTTTGGCGGAACGGGCAGGAGGTGAAACAGGTAAAAAATGACTCTCAAAAGGTTTCACAAATTCTTCGTTGGGCGGAACATGAACTGACGAGGACAGATATTTGTTTTGAACTTTATATGAAAGGATAATTGCCAGTTTCCGGGGGCTAGAAAGAAACAGGTGATATAGAATTAAAACTATAGCTTAATTGAGAATTCGCTTATTAGCGAATAAACGAATTAGTGTTTCTTCCATATCCTTACTATGGAAGGGGAATGGCCTTCATGGGATGAATTAACCTGTGTGGGATATCAAACGACTGAAAATTCATAGAACATCTTTGTAATGATATTATGGACTACCGCCAACAGGCAAGACTATCCCAGCATAGATTGATAAAATAATTCCCTCTCATCAAAACGCCTTTTGTGTGGCCATTGATGAGGGGGAATTTTTCATTCAATAGTTCCCTATTCTTTAATATATTTGATTCCTGCTTCTTGGTTTTCCAGTATCATTCTTTTAATTTTTCTCTCAGATACGGTTGCAATATCAGCTGCCCCCTGTAAAGCTCATTTCAAAACACAATTTATACTAGAAAGAAATATAGTGAAATCTCTTTTATGCCGAAACTTTAAAAAGCAATAATTGATTCGCTGCAATGCTGGACTAATTTTCTGTCAGCTCCCGATAGGTGGAGAGCTGGACATAATTTTTGGGAGAAACTTTTGTACTCTTTATAAAGGCAATGTACTGGGTATCCCCGCCGCTGCTGGTTTGGGAGGCTTCCTTTTGACAGCCATCGGTTACATTAGTTCCAAGGCAGGCGAGATGGTAGTGCAAACCAAAGAAGTAAAAATGGGCATTTATAACTGCATGAGCCTCCTCCCTGCTGTACTTACCCTTATGGCGCTTCTCGTCATGTTATTCTTCTACCCTCTGGATAAAAAGCATGTGGATAAGAACGTCCGTATTTTGGAAGAACGCCGCTAAGTAAGCATCGAACTTACATTAAGAACCTGTATTCATAACCGCCTTATGCTGTCTGAACGGTTGTGAATACAGGTTCTTAATAGGATGTTTGGGCAGCCAGGAGATATATGCCCGCAAAAAAGAATTTGACAATAAAATAAAGGGGGATATAATTAATATGAACGTTCAAGAGCACCTTACGTCAGAACAAGCCCTTTGGGCAAACCAGATGACAGCCAAGATCATTGAAAAGCTTCTTGTTGTCCGGGAGCGTTCCGCAGTGAAAATTCCATCTGGAGCCATTGACGGCGTCCATGACAACAAATTGACCGAGCAGGGGCCTTTGGGACGAACCAAAACATTTTGGACTAACGGCTTCTGGGCAGGTATCCTATGGCAGCTTTACTCAGTGACACAGGACATGCGGTATGCTGAGATTGCACGGTATACCGAGGATATCCTGCATGACTGCCTGTCTGAAGCAACCGGTCTCGCTACCCATGACATCGGCTATCTGTTCCTGCCCTCATCAGTGCTGGACTACAAACTCACTGGAAGCAAACATGCTTTAAATGACGCCTCCGTTGCCGCCAACCTGTTGGCAGGCCGGTTCAACCCTGTCGGCAATTACATTCGTGCCTGGAACGGGAAAACTCTCCCAGGATTTGCCCCCGGTGATTCAGAAATGCACACGGCAGGCGTGGCGATTATCGACTGTATGCTTAATCTTCCCCTGCTTTATTGGGCCTCTGAAATTACTGAGGATCCCCGGTACCGTCATATTGCCATGAAACATGCTGACATGGCAATTAAAAACTTTATCTGGGAGGATGGCAGCGTCATCCATATTGTTGAGTTCGACCCTGAAACCAGCGCTTATGTTAGCGACTTTGGCGGGCAGGGCTATCAAAAGGGTTCTTCTTGGGCACGCGGGCAGGTTTGGAGCCTCTATGGGTTCACTGCCAGCTATAAGCACACCCAGAAGCAGGAATATTTGGAGACAGCAAAGAAAATCGCTGCTTATTTCCTGTCTAACATTCCCGACAATGGACTGATTCCTGAAGACTTTTGCCAGCCTGCCGAGCCATGGGTGCAGGATGACATTGCTGCCTGTGCAGCATCCTGCGGCCTGATTGAACTGGCTGGTCTGGTACATGAGAAAGAGGGAAGGACGTACCTGGAAGCTGCCCTTAATATGCTGAGAGCTATTGATGAAAAAAGCGCTGACTGGAGTCTTGGCACGGATGGAATCACTATGAGAGGTTCTACGGCTTATCATGTCCGGGATCGGGTTCACGGCTGGAATAAAAACTACATATATGCCGATTACTTTTTCATTGAAGCTGTACTGAAGCTGAAGGGTCAGGGCGTCTGCATCTGGTAAACGGAATGTAGGGAAGTTCGTTGTAAACCAAAATGACAAGGAAAGTGGGAAAAGTATGAGCATTGATAAAAGTTTCCGGCTGGACGGCAAGACGGCGCTGGTTACAGGGGCGTCCTATGGTATTGGCTTTGCCATTGCCAGCGCCATGGGACAGGCAGGCGCGAAAATTGTGTTCAATGGCCGCAGGTCTGAACTGGTTGAAAAAGGTGTGGCTGCCTACAGGAAACTGGGACTTAATGCCCATGGCTATGTTTGCGATGTCACCGACGAGGACGCTGTCCGGGATATGACAGCCCGGATTGAAAGGGAAATTGGGATTATTGACATTCTGGTAAACAATGCCGGCATCATCAAGCGGGTTCCCATGCTGGAGATGTCCTCTCAGGACTTTCGGCAGGTAGTGGATATTGACCTAAGCGGCCCCTTCATTATGTCCAAAGCCGTTATCCCTGGCATGATTAAAAAAGGCGGCGGAAAGATCATCAATGTTTGTTCTATGATGAGCGAGTTGGGCAGGGATACTGTCTCTGCCTATGCTGCCGCCAAAGGCGGGCTGAAAATGCTCACCCGGAATATTGCCAGCGAGTATGGGCAGTACAATATTCAATGCAACGGACTTGGACCCGGTTACATTGCTACTCCACAAACTGTGGAACTGCGTGAGGGCCAGCCCTTTGAACAGTTCATTCTTGCAAGGACTCCGGCCCACCGCTGGGGAGAAGCATCTGACCTGGCAGGGCCAGCGGTATTCCTTGCATCCCATGCGTCGGACTTCGTAAATGGACATATCCTATATGTGGACGGCGGCCTTTTAGCCTACATTGGCAAACAGCCTTGAAAGGAAGAATAATCATGAGAATTGCACTTATCAATGAGAACAGCCAGGCAGCCAAGAACAGCATAATCCTGGCAGCGCTGAAAAAAGTAGTGGAACCTATGGGCCACACGGTAGATAACTATGGAATGTACGCAGCAGACGACAAAGCCCAGCTTACCTATGTACAATGCGGCATTTTAGGGGCCATTCTGCTGAACAGCGGTGCAGCAGACTTTGTAATCACTGGCTGTGGTACTGGGGAAGGGGCTATGCTGGCTATGAACAGTTTCCCTGGTGTAATCTGCGGTCATGTTGAGGATCCGGTAGACGCTTATACCTTCGCCCATGTCAACGACGGAAACGCTGTAGCAATGCCTTTTGCCAAAGGCTTTGGATGGGGCGGAGAACTGAATCTTGAGTACGTCTTTGAAAAACTGTTTGGCTTTGGGCATGGCCAGGGCTATCCGCCGGAGCGGGTAGAGCCGGAAATGCGCAATAAGCGTATTTTGGACGAGGTACGGGCGAAAACTTTGCGGCCCCTGGTGGACGGTTTGAAGGACATCGACCAGGAACTGGTTCGCGGTGCAGTAGCAGGAGAGAAATTCCAGGATTTGTTCTTTGCTAACTGCAAGGATGAGAAAATTGCGGAATATGTAAAAGGTTTGCTGTAATATTGTAGGCAGGCCCATAACAAAAAGCCCTGATGCTGGGTAGCATCAGGGCTTTTTGTTATGGCTGGATAACGTGAATTCGACGAAAAGCCCCTCTGAATTGTAAGGCTATTGGTCTTAGGTACGCCATCATGGCAAACCGTTGGTTTGCTGGATGGCTGCAAGAGGAAACTTTCAGCTCTGTCCAACTCTGCGGAGTTGGACGAAGCGGAAGAAAGCCCGCTTAATGGGGCTGCCCGCCCTAAGCTGGTTCCAATCCCAATCTTATCTCACGCCCTTAGCAATTACAGCGGGCTTT
>CAOJXI010000135.1 GCA_948465665.1 uncultured Clostridia bacterium
CCCCTGGACCCGAAACCTTTTTAATCCGCCCTAGCTTGTACTCATCTTAGCTTTTTCCCGCAAATCAGCTTTTTAAAAATGCCGTCTGGAATTTCCAGACGGCATTTTTTAACCGCTTTGGCGGTCAGATTTCAGCAGCAGCTATTGCAGCAATCGCAGCAGCGTAATTCATCACATCCACATCCGCAGCCGCAATCACAGCAGCGGCATCTGCCGGAATAGAGTGTTTCCAAACTCATCCAGCTTGGATGGCTGAAAGACGGCCAGAAAGGATCGCGGTCAGCAATACAATAGCACCCGCATCCATTACAGCCACAAACAAATTCAAAACCTGGCGCGCAGGTCGGTTCATCGCGATGGCAGCAGCATCCGCAGGCAGGTTCCTGCTGACGGCAGCAGCATTTATCATTAAAATTCATGGAATCAACTCCTTTGGGACATTTCCCACTACCAATATATGTAGTAGTTCCAAAAGGTGTTAAGCATATTTCTGCCTATTTTCCAAAAAATTACAGCCAATCCTGATTTTGACAACATTTTGCGTTTCGGGAGGGTATACTAAAATACAGGCAGGGGAGGTGACTTGTATACAGCAGCCAGTTTATGTTGATATCCTCATAACAATTAATTTTATTGTAGATTATTTTCTTCTTCGTCTTACATCGTTGCTGCTCGGTGTTCTTCCGTCTAAAAGGCGTCTTATCTTATGTGCAGTTATATCTTCTTTAACCAGTCTTATGATATTTCTGCCCCCATTGCCGCCGTTTTGGAGCATTGTAATAAATCTTTTGCTGTCCGGGGGATTGGTTCGGATGGCGTTCCCGTGGGCAGGGCGGCAGACTTATTTTTCTCAAACGGTTGTTTTCTATTGCGTCAATCTGCTTTTTGCCGGAGGGATTTTCCTGATAAGCTGGATAAAGGCCCCAAAAGGTTTATTATTTTTTAATGGAGCAGTATATTTCCATATGTCTCCAATATTCCTAATCACAGCCGCTGCATTATTGTATGGTCTTACCCGGCTGTTCCAAAAATCGTTGACCAGAGGGAGGGTTGCATGGAAAGGCGGAACCGTGTTGCTAAAAGAGGGAGATATACAGGTACATATGACGGCGTATATGGATACTGGGAACCATCTGCGGGATATCTTTACAGGGCTTCCGGTGGTCGTGTGTACTGCTGAAGCCCTGAAGCCAGTTCTTGGGGAAGAAGGCTTCCGGTGGGTAAAGGAAAGGAAGTATTTATCCGTTCCCCCACCGGAATCAATAGAAGGGCTTCGTTTCCGAATGATACCGTTTTCAGGAATGGGCGGAGATGGAATCCTTCCTGTATTTGCACCAGATGGACTTTGGATGAAAGAGAATGGAGAAGAAAGGGAAAAGTTTTTTCAGGCGGCAGCGGCAATTACACCCGGCCCGTTTCGGCAGGGATATGAAATCCTATTGCATCCTGATATATGGACAGAGCAGCAAGTACCTTCGCAGCATCGTTCATACATATCGCAGATGCAGCCGCAACAGCAGGAAGAAAAGAGGACACAGGAGCATAATCAGCAATAGCGGCATATTTCTTTGAAAAAGGTGAAAGGTGGGAATGATATGGCTGAACGCAGGTTAGAATGGGCGGAAACAGGCGTTATGGAAAAGAAGATGAAAAAAGGCGTGAAACCGTTTGTTTTATTGACGGAAAACCGTTGGCCGGTTTGGATGTGCGGCTCGTCTTTGGCGCAGCGGTGGAGGAAAATACTTTGGAAGCTTTTCCCCCCAGAAGAAGTTTTTTATATTAATGGCCCCGAAACCCTTCCGGCCCCCCTCAGCCGGGAGGAAGAAGCTGTCATTTTTCTGAAATTGGATTACCCGGAGGAGGAAGCACAAGCCAGGCAAGAATTGATTACCCATAATTTACGGCTGGTGGTTTATATTGCAAGAAAATTTGAATCCAGCGGCGTTGGTGTGGAAGATTTGATTTCTATTGGAACAATTGGGCTGATTAAGGCAGTCAATACCTTTTGCCCGCAGAAAAATATTAAACTGGCTACCTATGCTTCCAGATGTATTGAAAATGAAATTTTAATGTTCCTGCGCAAACACCAGCATCAGAAAATGGAGATTTCCATTGACGAACCCCTTAATGTAGATTGGGATGGAAATGAAATGCTTTTGTCCGATATCTTGGGCACTGATGGCGACAGTGTGAATAAGGGGATTGAACAGGACTTGGAAAGAACTTTGCTGTTGGAATCTGTAGAGCGCCTTGGCAGACGGGAACGTACTATTATGGAACTCCGCTTTGGGCTCAAGGACGGCAAAGAGCGGACTCAGAAGGAAGTCGCGGATATTATTGGGATTTCCCAGTCTTATATTTCAAGGCTGGAGAAACGGATTATCAAAAAATTAAAGGCTGATTTGGAAAGACAACTCTAATAGCCTGTTTAGAATCTCCCCGCGCATGTCTTAGCGGCAGATTTTCCGCCCAGACTGCGTTAGAAATCCTTGTTTGGCGGGAAAAATCCTCGCCCATCCAGCATCCTCAGTTATGAATACAGGTTCTAAATTCGATAAAAAGCAATAGAAACCGCTGATTGTAATTTTTACATATCCTTCATAAAATATTGATTTGTTTCTATTGTTTTTTTGTCCAATTTGGTTTTATAATATGTTCAGTGAATTTTGAAGGGGCTTTTATCCGCCCAGCTTGAATCGGATTCCATAATCTCTTTTAAGCCGGACGGAGGCCCCCTTTTTGGCATAAGGGAGGATTATAAGAATGGTTGGGGAGTTGCTGAAACGGTATGCCGGATGCTCCGCCCTTCTGACAGCGCTTTCTATTTCATTCACTGGATGTATTGGGTATTCTTCCAGCGTGGAAAAACCAGAAGATAAAGTGTTTTTCTATCAATTGGAACCAATGCGGGAAGGTGAGGAAATCGCCGCCGTTTCTACTTCGGAGGGGGACTTTTTCCTTCGCTTTTTCCCAAGTGAAGCCCCTAAAGCAGTATCAAATTTTATTACTTTGGCCCAGGAAGGATTCTATGACGGAAAATCTGTTTTTTCTGTCCAGAAAAATACCGAAAGCGATGGGACAGAAGCTGGTTCCGTTTTTTTAGCGGGTGCTTCCAATGAATCCGGCAGCCGTGGAAAAACAATTTTTCACGCAGTATCTTTCCGTTCAGAATTAAGCGAAAACCTGTGGCATTTTCCGGGGGCCGTGTCTGCTTACGGTTCCAACCTCGGCAGGGTGGACAGCAGGTTTTTTATTGTCGGAAACCGTCAGGTAGATGACGACACAGTTGAACGGATGAAAAAGGCTAATTTTCCAGATGAAGTGATTGAGAAATTTAAAGAGCTGGGAGGCGAGCCGAATTATTCCAGGCTGTACCCCGTTTTCGCCCAAGTGTATGATGGAATGGACGTGGTTGAGAAGATTTTAAAGGCGGAATGTGACGAGAAAGGCAGTCCTTCGCCGGAAATTGTGATTCATTCTGTTACAATTACTTATTATCATTCAGAATAAAGGTTGGGGAGGGCTTCAATTCAGTAAAGCGGGGGATGAGTCAGCATCCCCCCATTTTTCAGTTTGGATGAAAAGTTTTGGTGTTTTTTCAGAAACTGCTTGCATCTAAAGCTAAAATCGGATACGATATAAGAAGCGTTTTCTGTCTCCGCGACTGCATATTAAATAATAAAGGATGGACATATTATGGAAAAGAAACCTTTTATAACCCTTGCCCAAGCCCAGGAAATATCTAAAGTGTTCCCTACTCCTTTCCACCTCTACGACGAGAAAGGAATCCGGGAAAATGCCCGCCGTTTACATGACGCTTTTAGCTGGAATAAAGGATATAAAGAATTTTTTGCAGTCAAAGCCACACCCAACCCGTTCCTGCTGAAAATCCTGAAAGAAGAAGGTTGCGGGACAGACTGTTCCTCCTATACGGAACTGCTCATGTCCGATGCCTGCGGCTTCAGCGGAAAAGAAATCATGTTTTCCTCTAACGATACCCCTGCGGAAGATTTCGCCCTTGCTGCCAAACTTGGCGCAACTATTAACTTGGATGACTTCACCCATATTGAATTTTTGGATCAAATTGCAGGCATCCCTGAAACTATATGCTGCCGTTACAATCCCGGCGGTGATTTTAAAATCAACAATGAAATTATGGACACCCCCAGCGAAGCAAAATATGGTTTCACCAAAGAACAGCTTATAGAAGGCTTTAAAATCCTGAAACAGAAAGGCGCGAAACGTTTTGGAATTCACGCTTTCCTGGCAAGCAACACGGTTGCAAACGAATATTATCCTGTTTTAGCCAAGCTTTTATTTGAAACTGCCGTTGAAATTAAGGAGAAAACCGGCGTTTCCATTTCGTTTATCAACCTGTCCGGGGGAGTGGGGGTTGCCTACCGCCCGGAACAGACCCCAAACGATATTTATTCTATTGGCAAAGGGGTAAAGGAAGCCTTCGACGAGGTTCTTATCCCGGCGGGGATGGGTGACGTGGCTATTTATACAGAACTGGGGCGTTTTATGCTTGCGCCTTACGGCTGCCTGGTTTCTAAAGTATTACACCAGAAACATATTTATAAAGAATATATCGGGCTTGACGCCTGCGCCGCTAACCTGATGCGTCCCGCCATGTATGGGGCTTACCATCATATTACTGTTTTGGGGAAGGAAAACGAGCCCTGTACCCATAAGTACGATGTAACCGGCGGGCTTTGCGAAAATAACGATAAGTTTGCCGTTGACCGGATGCTCCCGGAAATCCAGGTCGGCGATTATGTTGTAATTCATGATACAGGCGCGCATGGTTTTTCCATGGGGTATAATTATAATGGAAAGCTGCGTTCTGCCGAAGTGCTTTTAAAAGAGGATGGTACTTTCCAGCTTATCCGCCGCGCCGAAACGCCGGAAGATTATTTTGCCACCTTTGATTTTACCGGGATTTTTGACCGGTATTTTGGGAAAGCGAAATCTTTTACTATGGAAGCTTCTGAATTAGAAGCGGATTCTGTCCAAAAGGCGTAAATCCCTTGTAAAGTATCCGTCAGGCCCGACAGTTTCCCCAATATAAGGGAAAAACGGGCCGGCGGATTCTGTTTTTTCGCTAAAAATCCATTTCCATATTGAAAAGATGTTTTGTCTGTGCTAAAATGTGGTATTGATATCCTTATTTTCCATGTTATACCGATTTATGATTGCGAGCAAATTGGAATAATAAGATATTATAGAAGGATGAGAGGTTGTGTAACCATGATTGCAGTCAATGAATACCGCACCCACTCCTGTGGGGAACTGCGGGAAAGCGATGTTGGCAAACAGGTACGCCTGGCGGGCTGGGTGGAAACCATCCGCGACCATGGCGGGATCCTGTTTGTTGACCTACGGGATCAGTATGGCGTGACCCAGGTGGTTGTCCGGGATGACGCAATGCTGGAAGGTGTGTCCCGCGAAAGCGTAATTGCCGTTACCGGCGAGGTAGTTTTGCGGGATGAGGAAACTTTTAACCCCAAAATCGAGACGGGAACTGTTGAAGTCAATGTCAATTCCCTGCACATTTTGAGCAAGGCTTCCTCTAATTTGCCCTTTGAGGTCGGGAATTCTACCGATACCAAGGAGGAAATCCGCCTGAAATACCGCTACCTTGATCTGCGAAACCCCAAGGTTCACAACAAAATTATCCTCCGTTCCCAGGTAATTTCCTTCCTGCGTGCCCAGATGTCCGAATTGGGGTTTTTGGAAATCCAAACCCCTATATTAACTGCTTCTTCGCCGGAAGGCGCCAGGGATTACTTAATCCCCAGCCGGAAGCACCACGGGCAGTTTTACGCTCTGCCGCAGGCTCCACAGATTTTTAAACAGCTTTTAATGATTTCCGGTTTTGACCGGTATTTCCAGATTGCCCCCTGCTTCCGCGACGAGGACGCGCGGGCAGATCGTTCCCCAGGAGAATTTTACCAGTTTGACTTTGAGATGGCTTTTGCTGCCCAGGAGGATGTTTTTGCTGTTGCTGAAAAGGTGCTTTCAGCTACCTTTGCCCATTTTGCAGAAGGTGCGGAAGTGTCCAAGGCTCCCTTTGTCCGCATCCCTTATGCTGAGGCAATGCTGAAATACGGTACCGACAAGCCTGACCTGCGCAACCCATTGAAAATTATTGATTTAAGCGACCTGTTTGTTCAATCGGATTTTGCGCCCTTCCGCGGGCGGACAGTCAGAGGGATTCCTGTTCCCGGATGCGGCAGCCAGCCAAGAAGTTTCTTTGAAACTATGGAGGATTTTGCTAAGTCTATTGGCATGAAGGGCTTGGGGTATATCAAAGTGGATGATTCCATGAAATATCTTGGCCCGATTGACAAGTTTTTGGACGATAGGCAAAGGGCAGAACTGGCAAAACGAGGAGAACTAAAGCCGGGCGATATTCTATACTTTATTGCGGATAATAAATCCAATGCAGAGAAGTTTGCAGGGCAGATCCGCAGCGAGCTGGGCCGTAAGCTGGATTTGTTGGAGAAAAACGCTTACCGATTCTGCTTTATTACCGATTTCCCCATGTACGAACAGGATGAGGAAACCGGACAGATTGTATTTACCCACAATCCCTTTTCTATGCCTTGCGGCGGGTTGGATGCACTGAATACTAAAAACCCGCTGGACATTGTGGCTCAACAATATGATATTGTTTGCAACGGGATTGAACTTTCCTCCGGCGCGGTGAGGAACCATGAACTTCCTACTATGGTTAAGGCTTTTGAAATCGCCGGGTACGGTGAGGAGGAAATTCAAAAACGTTTTTCATCTTTGTATACTGCGTTCCAATATGGCGCGCCCCCTCATGCGGGTATGGCTCCTGGAGTTGACAGGATGGTTATGCTGTTGACTGGGGATGAGAATATACGGGAAGTTATTGCGTTCCCTATGAATTCAAATGCACAGGATCTTATGATGGGCGCTCCCTGCGAGGTGACGGAACAGCAGCTTAGAGAAGCACATATTCGGATTCGATGATTGGAAAAGGGGAGGGTTGGAAGGAATCCTCCCTTTTTGTATAGAGAAGAAAAGTTAATTTGCGGGAGAAAACCTCAAATGAGTACAAGCTGGGGCGGCTTAAAAAGGTTTGAAGAGTCCAGAGGAACTTTCCTAAAAA
>CAOJXI010000136.1 GCA_948465665.1 uncultured Clostridia bacterium
GACCAGGGGGCTTTTTAGGAAAGCCCCCTGGACCCGAAACCTTTTTAATCCGCCCCAGCTTGTACTCATCTTAGCTTTCTCCCGCAATTAAGCCTTTACCAAACTCAAAAGATTCCCTGTAATATTAGCCATATTTGAAGAAACCTCCTTCGTATTATGTGAAATAGAGACGTTTTCCTCCACCACATCGGAAATCTGCTCCAACTGCCTGACAGCATCCTGAACAATATCCACATTCTGCTGGACCATATTGGAAATTTTCCCTACATCCTCACCTGAACGCTCGATATTCGTGACAGCATCCAAAAACAGCTCAGTCGTCTGTTCAGTAATTTTCTGTCCCTCTTTCACAGCCTGGATAGAATTGGTAATCAATTCATTTGTTTTCTTTGAAGCTTGCAAACTCCTGGCAGCCAAAGCGCCGACTTCCGCCGCAACCACAGTAAAGCCTTTTCCCACCTCACCGGCTCTGGCAGCTTCAATGGAGGCATTTACAGAAATAAGGTTTGTCTGTTGTGCAATGGAGTCAATTTCGTCAATAATTTTCTCAATCTCCATAGACATATCGCTGATTTTCTGCATAGATTGTTTTAGTAAATCCATTTGTGATTGTGTTTCTTTGATTTTCTCAGTAGTAGCTTCTGTTGAAACTGATATATCAGCAGAAGTATTTACACTGTGTCCCAATACTTCTGTCAACTGTTCCATAATCTGTTTTAAGTCAGAAACAGCCTGTTTTTGTTTTTCAGTCCCGTTGTAGATGTTGTCAGCATTGTCCAAGGTTTTGCCTGACACCTGGCCCAAATCGCTGCAAACGCTTTTTACATTGGAAATCAGCCTGCGGTTGCTTTCCACATTGGCTTCCTGCTGCTTAATAAGACTTCGGATGCTTGTCACCATCCGGTTAATGTTGTCGGAAAGCTGTTCAAATTCAGGATTTCCCTTTTCATTTACAGTGATATCCAAATCCCCATCTGCAATCTTTTTCATGGAATCGGTAATATTGTTAATTCCCCGAACAATTTTGCTGTCAACCATCCGGTTAATCATAATTAAGAGCACGCCGAAAATAAGAAGCATACTAAGGGAGACCATCAGCGTCTGACTCCAGGACGACGCAAAAAATTCTGATGACGGCAGGAATGTCCCAATAATGTAATCCTCATTTTCCTCTGCATAAAAGAATCCGCCCGCTCCGTTTACCCTTATCCAGCCGTATCCTGTATAATTTTTAGAGAAACCAACACTTATAGCCGATGTACCAATTAGTTTATTATTCGGATGGGCAAGCAGCAGCCCGTTAGATTTATCAATTGCGTAAACATAACCTTTTTTACCAAAGTCAATGTCTTTTAACACCGTGGAAATCTCTGTTCCGGCAAGGGCTTTTTCCAAAACGTCTGGATGTACCCCAACCTGTACCAGACCTTTTGCGTCTTTTCGTGCAACTCCTATGTACTGCATCAGTTTGTTTTCTGCTACATTGACCTGGGGTTCCTGTGCAATCTCAATGGATGGGTTGTCAATAATTACCATAAATGCCCTTGACTGTTCGCCGCTTGTCATGTCAAACCCTACATAATCATCTATTGTACTGGAAGTAATAATCCCCTTTTCGTCAATGATATGTAATTCATTAACCTGTAACCTGTCCCTGATTTCTGCCATTCTGACCTTGTCAGACGCAATAGAGGGATCCATCGCAAGCATATCTACCAAAGCCCTTGTCTTGGCAAGGTTGTTCTGGTTCAGGTTATTGGTAAGCCGTACAACGTTTTCTTGATTATCGGCTAACCTTTCCCTGACATCTTCAAGTTTGCTTTGGCTGGATGTAATATGATCACGCCAGTTTGTATAGGTTTGCAATCCAAAAACAGCTACAATAGTAACTGTAAACGCTATAACCATATAAAGACAAAGCCTTTTGGTAAAAAGTTGTTTCATAGATGTTTTTTCCCTTCTTAATACTTTGGTATATTTAAATTATAACATGGCATTTAGTAAACGTCAAGTGAGAGAGAGAATTTTGAAAACATATAAATAACGCAGAAAAATATAGAAAACATATTAAAAAGTAATAAATGATACAAATATAAAATAAACTGCCATACCGTCTATACCTTTTGTACAATCTAACATTGAAACCCAAAGAATTTTTACATTAGTCCAAAGACGGCTTATCTTCTATGTGGAGTATTTTTTCAACCATAGGAGCTTTTTCAAAAACCTTTTTGTTGGAATAAAGCGGATAATACGTTCCTTGTGGATCAATGCCAACTACGTCATCCCCCAGCCATTGGGTACGATATTCCAAATTAACTGCTTTCTCTGTTGTCACCCTCTTTATCATGGGGAAGGAAACCGTAATGGTATCATCCTTCCGAATTCCAGCAAGTTTTATAAAGAAGGTTTTCAGCCAAGGAAGCTGACGGCCGTTAAAATGCTTTACATCCCCGTCTGCGGTACAGATTTCCACATTGGCAGCGCCATAGGGAATCCATTCCGGCGTGCGAACCAGAAGTTCTGGAATATCGTGCAAAGCTTCTATTACAACTTTGCCTTCATGGGGAAGATAGCTGTATACATTCAGTTTATTTGTGGAACGGTTCAACAGCATATTTACGCTGATTCGTCCATCCTTTTCAGTGACGGTATGAGACCAGGCATTATACAGCCCCCTGGTTCCGCCAGCCAGGCAGCAGGTTTGTACATCCATAATATGCCCCCGTCCCCATTCCCCAGAATATACAAAATCGTTTGGGGCGGCATATCCTGCAAAAGCACCTTTTAAACGGTCTGCAACTTTATAATAAGTGCGGTCGGCTGTATCCATGTCCTTTTTATCATACTGCTTTATCCAACTGGTATCTAAAAGCTGGGCTTCGGTCAAATGCCCCCGGATAAAACGTTCCGCCACTCCCCAATATTCAGGATAACCTTTTGAAGCAAGAATAATGGCTGTACCAATTGCGTCTACCAGCGTACAGGTTTCATGTTCATAAGCCTGGTCGTATAAATCCCCTGGCGTCCAGCCAAAGGAGGTACATTGTTTCCTTGCCCAGTCAAAGCATTTCTTGACATAAGAGATTAAAAAACTGTCGTCTGTAACATCTGCAAAACGGGCAATAGACGCCAAAGTCCCCATACGGGTATGGAAATGCCCGTTCCGGTATCCCAAGGCGGGGTTAAAGCTTCCATCTTCCCCAAACACCCCGCTCCGGTTCACAATGTTGGCGACAAAGTTTTCTGCCAGCTCCAAAGCATCGCGGTTTCCGGTCAGCTGGTAATAGCGGATGATTGGAAAAACCTGCCTGCCCCACATGGCAGCGGGATCAGGACAAAGGCGGGTATGTACTGCGTCAAAGGATGGCCACCCATGTTCTGTAAACTCTGACGCTGGGTAATACCAGGAATCGCGCTCTTTCCTAGCTATCCGCTTCAAAGCCGCTACATGGCGGTCAGCAGCTTCTTTCGCTTGCTCGTTCCCGGTTTCCATAAACCAGGTGGTCAGCCCAAGCAGTACCGCCCTTTGGTCAATCATACTTGCGCTGTCCTCAAAACGGGACATATGCTCTAAAATGGTATCCTCATCGAAATTATTCCGCCGGTAGTTCAATCCATCCGGTTTAAAAAAAGAAAGCAGGTTTTGATGGTAATGCTGTTCTACTTCCCTGCCGTAAGAACTCCCGGTCATTCTCCTTGCAAGGATAACCGCATCTGTCAGCCTTCCATGGCTGGAACCATAATCCCAATTACCATGGCTCATCCATGCTGGGTCGGATTGGAAAAATCCGCTGAAAAAGGGAATATAACCATGGTCTTCATCCGCTACCCCTATCATAGCGTTAAGAGAATAGGCGGCGCGGTCTTCTAATGTCAGGGTATCAGGGACAAGCTTTTTTCTTTCCTGCGGCATGGCGAACACTCCTTGTTTATTATTTTTGCCCAAACTGATGTAAACGAACGATTCCCATAAGCCCGTAAGGATGCAGATGGTATTCTGGGCTGTACTTTAATCCGGTACAGCGGAAAGAGCCAGCATTGGTATTTAAAGTTTTCCCTTCCCTTTGATGGAACGGCCCCAATAAATTCCTTGGTGAGCTTACAACAGCAATATCAACATTCAGGCTTTCCCCTGCATGGACGAATTCTGAAATATCTATATACTTTTGACATTCTGTAAATACATCCCCAACAAAATTTCCGTTTACAGAAACCCCGGCAACAGAAGCGGAAGCTTTATCAAAACTAAGGAAAAGCTTTCCGCTTATTTTATCGGGAACCGGAATTTCAGCATGATATGTAACCGTACCGGCATAATGTGGGAATCCCTGCAAGCACCAATCCCCATTTACAAGGAATTGGGGAAGGGAAATAATTTCCCTGTTTGCGTTTACGCCAAAGGAACCAATCAGGTAACAGTCTTCAAATTCCATCCGGTTTAGATAATTCGTTGAAATTACGATGGTATTTTCACCCGGAAGAAAAGCGGGAAGCGGAACTTTAGAGAAAGAACGGTCTATAAACCAGCCGTCAGGTTTTGTTTCAAGAGGCATACCATTGAAGGAAAAAGAATAATCCTGGGCATATTCCACAGCCAGATAACATTCACTGTCGGGAATATCCCGAACTTGGAAATGGAAAGAGAATTCTACGGGAACGCCGTCCTTCGGGTGGGGAGAATGAACCCACTTATAGCGCTGCAAAATACCATTTGTATAAACAGGGCGCATCCCTAACGCGGATCGGATTTGATCCTGCGCCCTCCAAACATCCATTTCATCAGACCATGTTCCATCAAGGAATCTCCAGCGGCATTTGTCCAGGGTTAAAGCGTTAGGCTGATCAAGGGAGTACTGGTAACGCGGGGCAGCGGCAGAAATACAGGACTCCCTCAAACAATCGGGATTGACAGGGGGTTCCTCCTTACCAACAGCCATGGGGGAATTTTTTTCTATGATAAAAAGCTTAGATTCATTGCCATAAAAATATTCAGAAAGTTCCATCCTGTCCGAACGGGATGAAGAACGTTCCCAATAGTTCCCGGTCAGAGGATCGAGTTGGGTAATCTTTCCAGAGATACCGGCAGAAAGGGTGACATGGTATCCCCGTTGGCGATCATTATTAACAACAAAGAGGGAAAAAGAATTTCCACAGTCTTTCAGGAGGTAGAGCAGGCAGGGGATTTCGCAGCCGTCTGAACCTGTAAGGGAAACGCGGCGGGAAAGGATGCTTTCCAAAGCATGGCAAACCTGATTTTCCCTTTCTGCAACTGTAAGGTTTGGATGTGTGAAAACCTGTTCCAATGCAGAATCAGGAACTCCTTCTATCATAGTTGGAAGGGGCTGGACAGCAACAGCTTTCCCTCCCGAATCCAGAAATTGTTTCAGCAGTTTAAATGTAGATTCAAGCATTGTGTCAATAGGGGGGATTACCACAGCAGAATAAGAAATACGCCCAACTGTAAGCCTTCCATCTTTTATGCTGCCCACTTGAGAAAGAATTGTTTCGTCTCCCAGGTCATAGTCAAAATGGCAGCCGGAAAGATATGCCAGGAACTGGTTAAACTGTTCGCCATAAGCGTTAATTGCAGGCAAATCCCGGTCGCGGGAACGGTGAGGCACTCCATAAGGGTTGCATCCCATCCTGCTCCATGCAGTAGACGCTGGATGCAGGACAAGCACATCGCGTACAGCGTCCCCTTCAGACATGACCAGCGAAATCCTGGAAAAATAATCGTCTATATCATGATTTTTATTCCACCAGGCGGTTTGATAATTAAAAACCGGGGGGTAATCTCTTTTCCGGCATCCGGCAATAGAATAAAGCGCCAAATGCTGGCAGCGGATATTTACGCCGTGGACAAACTGCCAATCACCCATCCATTTCTGGCCGTCAAAGGAAAAATCCCAGCCGGTACAGCCATAGGTTTCCGACAGCATCCACTTTTTCCCAAGCTGATTAACGACACTGGAACACTGTTTAACAGTTATTATTTCTGTACACCGTTCGGTCAGCATATCAATTCCGGGCACAGCCATATGGCGGTAATGGGGCATAATGGCGCCGCCTACCTTAGTACCCAGGCCCAGTTTATCCTCTTGAAGCAAATGCCCGGTAAAGGCCAGACCTTTTTCTGTACACCATTCCCCTATTTGCTGGAAGTATGCCTGATCGTACAGCTCCGTTACTGTCCGCCAAAAATCATGGCGGGCTTTTGCCTGGCCCTCTCCATTAAAGAAAATGACAGGCAAAGTATCAAAGACATCATAGCCCCGCTGTTTCTGGAAAAACTCCGGCAGGGAATACGTCCAGGGCAGCCAGGCGCGATCCTCTGGGAAATGTGTATGGCTATCCGCCAAGCCAGGCTCGTCTGTAAAAATTCCGGGGATGGTTTTGCCGAACTCCCCTCCCTCATGTAAAAAATATTTCTCGTGGGTTGCCTCTATAAACCGGCGTACTGACGCGGCGTTTAAATTATCAGGAGGGGTTTCATCATTAAACCACTCGCTTTTAAAACAGATTTCTACCCGGAAAACCATATAATATTCCCCTTCGGGGAGGGCGATACTTTGGAATTGGTTTGGATTGGTTAAGCGTTCATAATATGTACAATCCATTCCCCTGGCTGATACACGATAGACTGCCTGGATGTTTGATAAATCGCTGGGCAGGTTTCGGGACAATTGGAGGGTTAATCCTTTATAACGGGAATCATCGCCGCCGGATTTCATGATCGCACCGCCCGCTGTGCCGGACGGCCAACGGTCTTCATCGTAAAGCCAAGCTTTCATATCCAGTTCTTTGGCGGTTTCTATGGCGCGATGGATACATTGAAACCAATCTTCTCCCATGTAGGGAGTTTCTAAGCCTTCACGGGAATGAATGAAAAATCCTCCGATTCCCTGTTTTTTCATGTCGCGGATTTGGCGTTCTACTTCGTCAGGAGATAAACGGCTGTTCCATGCCCAGAAGGGAGCAGAACGGTATTGAGAGGATGGATTTTGGAATTGTTGGAAGATGGGGGTTATCATATAGTTCCTCCTAAAGAGAATTTCAGAAGCTGATTTGCGGGAGTAACCTTAGATGAGTACAAGCTGGGGCGGATTAAAAAGGTTTCGGGTCCAGGGGGCTTTCCT
>CAOJXI010000137.1 GCA_948465665.1 uncultured Clostridia bacterium
AGGAAAGCCCCCTGGACCCGAAACCTTTTTAATCCGCCTTAGCTTATACTCATCTCAGCTTATCCCCGCAAATCAGCTTTTTCTTCAACCTTCTTTACTGGTTCCTTAACTGGAACTTACCAACCAATCCCTGCAACATATCAGCTTGGCCTGACAATTCCTCACTGGTTGCAGCGCTTTCTTCTGCTGAGGCTACATTTGTCTGAACAACAGTGGCAATCTGTTCAATCCCGCGAGTAATCTCTATCGCATTAGCATCCTGTTGTTTCGTATATTCTGCAATACTGTCAATCAGCCTATTCATCTCATCCGCCTGGGCAACTACATTTAATATAGAATTTGCCGTCTCCTGTGCCGCTTGAACCCCTTCATTCATAGAATCCACTGTCTGACCCAATAAGACGGTAGTCTCCTGAGCAGCTTCAGAGGATTTTCCTGCAAGGGCGCGAACCTCATCTGCAACAACTGCAAAACCTTTCCCGGCGCTCCCTGCCCTGGCAGCTTCCACGGCTGCATTCAAAGCCAAAATATTGGTCTGGAAGGCAATATCTTCAATGGCCTTAACAATTTTATGTATCTCAATGGACTTGTTGCTGATTTTTTGGATTACATCTGTCATGTTCTCCATTTTTTCATTGCTTGATAAAAGCCCGCTCCTGACCTCCCGTGAAATACGGCTGACTTTCTGTGCCCCCTTAGCGACCTTGCGTACACTGTCAGATACAGAACTGATATGTTCAGCTAAAGACTCCACCTCTGCCGCCTGTTCCGTAGAACCTTGTGACAGCGTTATTGCACTGTTAGAAACTTGCTGCGCACCTGCCGCAACATCTCTGGACGCTATCCGCAGTTGACCCATTGTACCATTCAGTTTATAGGATATTTCATCCAGTGCCTTTTTAATTTTCTCAAATTCGCCAGTGTATTCGTTTTCCAGTGTAAACGCCAAATTCCCCTCTGCAATTTCCCGCAGTTTTTCCGAAATTTCCTCAATGTATATTACATATTCACGGAGCCTGAGGGTAACTTGGTTAAAGTCATGAGCCAGCACGCCAAGTTCATCTTTAGAATGGTAATGAATCGTTTGATCCAGCTCGCCCTCAGCAATCCGGGTTGCAACCAGGGTTAATTCCTTGACCGGGCGGCCAATCACACGGCGAACCTGTATAACTACTAAAAGGATTAATACCAGTATGGCAAAAACCGCCACCACCAGCATAGTGGCTGTCAGTTGGCTGAGCTCCTGCAAAACTTCTGCACGGGATACATATGCCACTACCATCCAGTCACTTTTCGGGATATGTTCCACCTGAATATATGTATTTTCATAGAGGGATAAACCTGTTCTCCCTGCGCTTATCTGCTGGCTTGCATAAGTATACATGCCATCTTTCATTCCGCTTAAATGCTGCCCTGTAATCGCCTTGTCTTTGTGGCCAATAATCGTATCTGTCCGGGTGTCCACCAGAAAAACGCCGCCTGTGTCCTCAATTTGAACGCCGCTGACAATTTGGGAGATGGAGTTTAAATAAACATCCGCTGCCGCAACACCCCGTATTTCCCCGTTCCGGTTCTTCAACACCCCGGAAGCGCCTACTACATAGGATTGGCTGTCCTCGTCTATATATGTGTCGCCTAAAATGAACGCATCCGACTTTAACCCATCCTGATACCATTTTTTTGTACGGGGGTCGTAGTCCGGCCCAGGTACAAAGGAAGCATGGCACAGCGAGCCATCCGTCAAACCCACATACAGCCCAGCAGGGTAAGCGTCGTTTTTCTTTTCAATATGCTTAATATAATTCATCATTGCTGGAATATCCATATCTTCGTATTCAATGGCGTCCCGTTGGGTTTCCAGCATAGTCAGCGTTTTATTCATCCAAGCTCTTGTTTCCTGGATCATCCGTTCCGTGGTTGTTTGCAGCAAAGCTTCGCTTTTTTCCAGCAGTGTTTGCGACATCTGAATATAAACCACGGCAAACAGGATTGTTACAGCAATTAGAACGCTTCCAACAATGGCGAATACCAACTTCCCGGTAATTCCTAGCCCATGCTTGGATACATCAGCTTGAACAGCATTTTCTGTCTTTTATTCCATATCAATACTCTCCCATACTCTTATAAATATTCTCTCTCAGTATGATATATTGATTTTCCTGGCCGCAATTTGCAAAATCAATATAGCTATAGTATAATTATACCAGTTACAAACTATAAAAACAAGTATTTCTATTATATATGTCTCAAATCAGCCATAAAATTCTATGAAAGTCGGACTTTTTATTCAAAAAAGTGTCCAGGATAGGAAAACCGGCTCTGCAAACATCAGAGTTTGGGTTAAAAATAATCCCCGCTGGATTTTGAACCAGCGGGGATAAACCTTTATAATATGTATTTTTTCAAAGGAGGAATGAAACTCATTATCCAGGAAGCAGAGAATGAACAAAAGATAAAGAACAGCCAAAAGATAATTAAAGATACCCCCCACATGCGTATGATACCTTTCCAAAAGACAAGGGGGTAATTTTTAAGAACTTATACAGGAAATGGATAAAGACAGGATGAACCAGGTACACGCCAAAACAAAGCCTGTCTGTTTTCCAAAGAAAGCCCTGCTGGATTTTTGCCGGGCAGGTTCCTTTCACAGCGGAAAAAATCAGAATAGCTGTGACTGCAATAATGGGGCTGTTTCTTCTTATGCTGTATAAGAAAGAATAAAATCCCGCAAAACCACAGGCAAGGGTAACAGCAGTTAAAATTACAGCAGCGGCGGCAAGGTTCCTTTTTTTATTTTGCAGGAAAGCAGGAATACCTTCATCCAAATATTTCCCCAATAGGAAGTAAAATACCGGGGTTGATTTGACCGGTGTTTCAAAGGCAATGGAAATACTCAAAATATCATTTATCATGGGGAAGCATAAATTGACAACAAATAAAACAATTAGGAAATACTTTAATGTTTTTCTGGAACATATATCTGTAAAGGATTTTAAAACTGGAAGGAAAAGATAAATCCCAATCAGTGTATATAAATACCAAAGGTGATCCCAGCTTTTGCCGTTAATAACGTTCAAAACCGCCTGCGGAAAAATGGACAGGGAAAATTTTTTCGAGTTCATTAATATTTCCAAGCAGGAAAACGGGATGCCAAAAACAAACAAAGCGAGGACAATCCGCTTAACATATTTTGTCAAGCACATTTCAATGGAAATGTGCTTATTGGGTTTTAACAGCAGCGCCCCTGAAATCATCAGGAAAACCGGGACTGCCCAAACCGAAAATAAAACGCCTGTCTGCAAAATAAAATTCTGCTTTTGGCTGATAGAAAAAAGTTCAGGGTTATCGCTGATGGTACTGCATGTATGATGAAAAAGGACTGCTGCGGTTGCTGCAATTCTCAGGACAGAAATATCTGCTCTGCTCTGCTCTGCTCTGCTCTGCTCTGCTCTGCTCTGCTCTGCTCTCATAGAGTTTGTCCCCCAGGTCTCAAATTGTCAAGATTATTTTGTAAATTAATTGTTAATGATATTGCCTGCCATTGTTTATGGAACAACCGAATATGTGTCACCGTCCACCTTTAAGCATTGTCCAGAGTAATAGCGTGAATCCGGCCCGCTCAGGAAAGCGACAGCAGGAGCGGCGTTATCCCCGGAATTTCCGGCGCATATGCAGTTCACACAAATTCCATATTGTTCCCATTCCCTGGCGGCAGTTCGTGCCAAGGCACGGATAGATTCTTTATTGCAGGCATAGGCAAGGCTTTCCGTCTTTCCAATGGGCAAAGGGATAAAATGGATTATTCGTCCTTCCCTCTGCTCTTTCATATATGGAAAACATTCCTGCATATAATTCAGGCTTTCGATGGTACTGGCCATCCATGCGCTGTGCATATCCTTATAACTGACTGATTCAACAGGAACCGATTTAAAACTTCCTTGTATCATATTGATAAGGATATCTATTGTACCATAGGTTTCTGCTGCCTTTTTCACAGCTTTTTTTATACAAGGGCGGTCATTGGAACTGCAAACCAGGTAAAAGCCTTCGCCGCCAGCTATTTTCATTTCTTCCGCTGTTTTTTGAATAAAAGGTTCATCCTTTCCGATACAAACAACTTTTACTCCCAGCTTTACCAGATATAAGGCAATTTGTTTTGCTTCATTTTGTCCCATGTTTGTGATAACTGCGATTTTTTGGTTTAATTGTTTCATCATTATATATCCTTTTTGGGATTTAATATAAAAACAGTATACCATCTTTCCTCAGGAATTACAACAAACCCAAATCAGGATTTTGGTGCTTGCGGCAGCCCGCAAACGGCAGTTTGTCCGGTAAATTTTTCCTCCCTTGTATCATAAGCCCAAAACTGGGAATTATTGTCCCACATTTCCAGGACAGATTCATCCTGCCAGTTCAGATAGGCAACCTCCTTGTCCCCAATAGAAACAGTATACCCCTTTCCGGGAAGCTGGATCACGATATTTTCCTTGTCCAAAACAGCCGCCCAGCGTTCCCCGGACGGGGAGAAAGTACGCTGAATCAAAGGATTCAAATTATATTTTTCCTGTATTTTTTGATTTGCCTGGAGGAATTCCTCTTTCCTCTCCTGGGAGAGATAAAACGGCAGATGGTTTACAGAATCTTCCCGGCCTTCCTGGGGTGATTTCCATTCCGAAAGCACCAAGCCCAATTCCCCATTTATAACCTCTGTTTGGAAAAAGGGATACCAAGCAGAGGTAATCTGTTTTTCAGAGCCAAACTTATCCCTGGTAGAATCAAAGAAACAGCAAAAAGCAGTTTTTTCCGGGTGGTATACAATATCTGTATAAATCGGATCGCCCTCTCTTGTAACAGATTCTATCCGTATCATTGCCGGGAATTGGTATTCAACTTTTTGGAAAAATTCCAAAATTTTATCCTCATTGGATTGGATTTTCCCATGGAAATTATAAATTACCCCGTCTTTATCGGACTGCTCGCGCGGGTATGGGGTGGGGATATCGTCCAGCTTCATAAATCCATACGGTGCTGACCCCGAAATATTGGATTCGCCGATAGAGAATTCCGCATATAACGTTTGATCATCCTTTGTAGTGGAAACAGGCTGTACCAAACGGTACTCCCCTTCCCGCCAGTCCCAATTATAAGAAAGCGTGTTAATTGTGACAGCATAGCTTTCCCCTGGCGGAAGCATAAAGCCAACTGAATTGACCGCATCAGATTTTAACGGGACAGGTTCCCAATTTCCCTGGCTGTAATATTCCAATCTGCTGTCAAGCCCATAAGTCAAATCCCCATCCGAATGGTTTTCCAGCAAAAAAGAAATTTGCAGAACATCAGGCGCGTAGACAGGGTATTCCGCAGTAAGGGAAACGCCGGAGGTTTCCCTTTTCTGGGTTTGCGTCTCATGGACTGCGTTTTCCAAAGAGGAAGGACTTGCAGGGATAAAAACCGGCTCAACTGTCGTTTCCCCATGGGAACATCCCGCCAATAATACAGCGGCGGACATCAAAACAAATTGTATACGCAAGAAAAGCCCTCCTTTTATAATACACTTTACCTATTAAGTAGCATAAGAAAAGCTTTTTCCTGCATACCATGTTAAATTTCATACAAATCCCTGCGGGGGGATTGCTGCATATTGCGCCAATAAACTGACCTTTTTATAGACAGAAGGGCAAAAAGTGGTATAATAAAACTACTTTAACAATAAGCCAAAGGAGCGAAAAAGCATGATGCAGACACGCAGAACAATCCTAATTTCCGATTACAGCGCCCCTGCCGACGGTAAGACCTACGCGACAGAGCAAATCCAGCAGGCTGTCAACGAGGCAGGCAAATGCAGCGGGAAAGCTGTCCTATCCAGAGGAAAATACCTGGTTGGCTCTATTTTCCTGCCTTCCAACATAGAATTCCATATGGAACCGGGGGCGGAGCTGATTGGCACGACTGAGGAAAGCCAATACAAAGTAATCCCATCCCGTGTAGCAGGCATAGAAACGGAATGGCCGGCAGGGGTATTGAACGTGATTGGACAAAAAGATGTACAGATAACCGGAGAAGGCACAATTAATGGCCAAGGGCCATTCTGGTGGAATAAATACTGGGGAACTGACCGTAAAGGCGGCATGAGGAAGGGCTACACCGAAAAGGGGCTGCGCTGGGCGGTAGATTATGATTGTACCCGCCCGCGAAATATCATTGTAATGGACAGTGAAAATATAGAACTGTCGGATTTCACCAGCATCCAATCGGGTTTTTGGAATGTACATATCTGTTATTCCAAACACATCCATATTACTGGGCTGAAAATGGGAGAAAATAACGGCCCCAGTACGGACGGGATTGATATCGATTCCTGCAAAGATGTACTTGTGGAACGCTGTGTAATTTCCTGCAACGACGACAGCATATGTATCAAATCCGGCAGGGATGCGGACGGGCTGCGGGTCAACCGCATTTGTGAGGATATCTTAGTACGGGATTGCAGGCTTTTGGCAGGTTCAGGTATCACCCTTGGAAGCGAAACCTCCGGCGGGATGAGGAATATTCGGGTTGAAAACATTGATTATAACGGAACAGCGGCAGGATTCCGCATTAAATCTGCTCGGACACGGGGCGGGGTTATCGAAAACGTGATAGTTAAACATTTAAGGATGAAAAACGTTGCAAATCCCTTTTCGTTCCAGTTAAACTGGAACCCGTCATACAGCTATTGCGAAATCCCGAAGGGTTATACAGGGGAAATCCCGGAGAGGTGGAAGATTCTTTCCCAAAGGGTACCAGAAGATAAGGGAATCCCGTTGGTACGAAACCTGTTGATACAGGATGTAGTTGCTGTTTTGGCGGAAGGTTATAACGGGGAATCCTATGAAGGGCCTTCGCTTGCTTTTGATATTGACGCTTATGAGGCCAAGCCTATGGAGGATATTACTTTTGAGGATGTTGCAATTACAGCAAAGAGGTTTGGGAATATCTCCGGCGTTAAGGATTTAAAATGGAAGAATGTCCAGGTGACAATCCAGGGAAATAAATAAAAGCTCATTTGTGGGAGAAAGCTAAGATGAGTACAAGCTAAGGCGGATTAAAAAGGTTTCGGGTCCA
>CAOJXI010000138.1 GCA_948465665.1 uncultured Clostridia bacterium
TAGGAAAGCCCCCTGGACCCGAAACCTTTTTAATCCGCCCCAGCTTGTACTCGTCCCAGCTTATCCCCGCGTCTATGCTTTATTGAACTCACATTTCACTCGTTTTCTGAAGCACCACATTGGGGATGGTTTGACAGATCATCCCCAACTTTTTAAATCCGAAATAAATCTGGGAGGAATTTTCATGATGAAAACGCAATCGTCATCTGCTCCCAAAAAAAGCCTGATGACCAGAGCCAGTATAGAATTGAAAAAGAACTGGCAGCTTTATCTGATGGTGCTTCCGGCGTTGGTCTTTCTGATACTTTTCAAGTATTGGCCAATGTTTGGCATCCAGATTGCTTTTAAAGATTTTTCCCCGACCAAGGGAATCTGGGGCAGCCCCCTGGCCAAATCCCGCGGGGAAGTAGACATTTTCAAGCATTTTGCACGTTTTCTCCGTTCAAAATATTCCCTTCAAATAATTATGAATACTGTTACCCTCAGTTTATACGCATTGCTTGCCAAATTTCCCTGCTGTATTATCCTTGCACTGCTGATGAATGAAATGACCAATATTCGTTATAAAAAGGTAGTCCAGTTTGTCACCTATGCGCCTCATTTTATTTCCACCATCGTTATTGTTGGAATCATGCAGCAGATTTTCGCCTACCCTTCCGCACTGATGAAAACAGGCGGCGTTATCAACTCTGTGATACTCGCCATAGGCGGCGAAGCAGTCCACTTTATGGAAAGCCCAGCTGCTTTTAAACATATGTACGTCTGGTCAGGAATATGGTCTGGCGTAGGATGGGGATCTATTATCTATATGGCCACCTTGGGCGGCGTCGATCCCCAGCAGTATGAAGCTGCCACCCTCGACGGGGCCAGCAAGCTTCAAAAGATGTGGTATGTGACAATCCCATACCTGATCCCTACGGCTGTCACTATGTTTATTTTGGATGTTGGCCATCTGATGAATTTGGGATTTGAAAAGGCATATGCCATGCAGAATAACCTTAACCGGGAAAGCTCCCAAATACTGGCTACTTATGTATATACCCAGGGCCTTGGGGATGGAAATTATTCCTTTTCCACAGCAGTAAGCCTTTTTAACTCGCTCATTAACCTGGTAATGGTATTCAGCGTAAACGCCATCTCCAAAAAGGTCACGGAAACATCATTATGGTAAGGGGAAAGGAGGGAACCCTCTGATATGAAAACGGAAAACAAGAAAAAGACAATCCGCCAGACAAAGGGCGATATTGCCTTTGATATTTTTAACTATGCGTTTTTGAGCCTTCTGCTGGTTATTATCCTGTATCCGCTGATCTATGTTGTATCCTGCTCCATTTCAGACCCGCTTCTGGTGGTTCAAAGTAAAATTATATTGTTCCCGAAACAGATAACCGGGATTGCTTATGAACGGGTTTTTCGCAATGAGCTAATTATGAGCGGCTACGCAAACTCTATTAAATATACCCTTATCGGCACCGTTGTCAATGTAACTTTAACAATTATCACTGCCTACCCACTGGCCCAGCGGGATTTTAAAGCCCGCACCCCTATTACTATGCTCTTTACCTTTACCATGCTTTTCTCAGGAGGATTGGTTCCCACCTTCCTGACCGTCCAAAAGCTGGGGCTGGTAAACAAAATCGGCGCTCTGATCCTTCCTGGTGCCATCAGCGCATGGAACCTGTTTATTATGAAAAACTATTTCCAGACTTCTATCCCAGACGGATTATATGAAGCGGCCCGCATTGACGGCGCAGACCATGTCACAATATTGGTTAAGCTGGTTCTCCCGCTTTCTGTGCCGATTATCGCGGTCATGGTGCTTTATTACGGGGTGTCCCACTGGAATTCCTATTTTGACGCCCTGATTTACCTTCGCGACCGCTACCGCTATCCCTTGCAGCTAGTAATGCGCAGCTTCTTCACCAGCGCCGACTATGCCGAACAGGGCAGTTCCGGCGGGGATGACGCTACCATGGTTCTTCTGGTTGGCGAAACTATGAAGTATGCCCTTATCGTTGTCGCTTCCCTCCCCATGCTGTGCCTGTACCCTATGATCCAACGCTACTTTGTCAAATGCGTTATGATTGGGGCAATCAAGGGATAACTTCATCCGGCGGGGGAATTCTGTCCTTTTTCTGCCGGACATATTCGGCTGGTGTCATCTTATAGGTTTTTCGGAAAACCCGGTAGAAGGTGCTGACCGAATTGAACCCGGAGGAACTTATAATCTCCAGCATATCCTTTTTGTCGGAAAGTATCTGTGTGGCTGCATGGCGGCAGCGTAGCAGGTTCAAATAGTCCGTAAACGTTGTGTGAAGCTGTTCCTGGAGCAGATGGGATATTCGGCTTGCGCTGTAGTCCAACTGCGTGGAAAGGGAACTGATTGTAATATCTTCAGGATAATGATTCTGCATATATGTCATTATTTGATGAATGATGTCTGAACTGGAGCCGAGGGCAGACTGTTCTATTCCATATAAGTCAAGCAGAAGCCCCAATAAAGCTTGGGAAAGCCCCTGCTGGGTTTCACGGCTGCCGTGTTCGCAGCTTTGATATAACTGATTGATTAAAAAAGTAAGGGCAGGCGGAGGTGTTTCTATTAGTATCTGGGAAAAATTCTGGTTTTGAAAGCGGTTGAAGATGGCAGGAACAAAACTCATCGGAATAACGGCTACAATCACTAGGGAAGAGTCAGGCGTTGAAAACGTATGGGGGGCGTAAGGAGGGATAACAGCGATCTGTCCAGAACGGATGGCGATTTCCTGCCCTGAAACCAGCCCAAGCATAACGCCGCATTTTACATAAGCAACCTCGGCGCATTGGTGGAAATGAGGCATACAGCGGTTGTTTTCGCGCTCAAAACACCAGGTCGCTTTCAGATTATCGTCGTTATGGCGCAGTGGAATACCCCGTATCCCTGTATTTCTGCTTGGCAACATGTTCCCTCCAATCTTTAAAAAATTTACATATACTACTATTATATCGCCAAATATGTACAGAATCAACTGTTATTTTTTGTGAAGTCTGAAAGAAGATGAAAAGCAGATTTATGTTTCAGCCAGAGGAATTTTGAACTGTATGGAATAATGGTAATATCCATACTTGGGAAAGGAGTCTGTAAAGGTGGATCGTCTTTTTTTTCACGGTGTATGCCAGCCTGAAGGAGACCCAAATTATATGATATGCGGCGACTGCTACCGGTTTACGCTGATCAGCCGCCGGATTTTACGCATGGAATATGACCCGGAGGGAATATTTGAGGATCGGAAAACCCAAACTGTCTGGAACCGGTGTATAAAAGGTCCAGAATTTACTGTTCGTGAAACAGAAGATAAAATTGAAATTTTAAGCGAGCTGTATGCCCTCCGCTATCAGAAAGGCCCCTTTACACCTAATTCGCTGACCGTTGAAGCGCGCAACCAGCATACCAATTACGGCGCTACTTGGCGTTTTGGGCAAACACTATATGGAGATCCGCCGCGCCATCACAACCTCTTTGGAACAGCGCGGACTCTTGATAAAGCAGATGGGGCTTGTCCTCTTGATTTCGGCTTGATGGATCGCAGCGGGCACAGCCTGATAGATGACAGCAAAAGCCCGATTATGGAGCAGGACGGTATGCTCTCCCCCCGCCGTGAGGGAATACAAGACCTTTATTATATTGCCTGCGGCCATGATTATGCCGATACACTTCGTGAATACTATCTGCTTACAGGGGCTCCCCCCATGCTCCCGCGGTATGCCCTGGGCAACTGGTGGTGCCGCTGGCATAAATACACAGCAGAGGAATATTTGGAACTGATGGATCGTTTCCACGAGAAGGAAATCCCATTTTCAGTGGCAGTCCTTGATATGGATTGGCATATAACCGATGTGCCCGCATCCTGCGGACGGGGCTGGACAGGCCATACCTGGAACCGGGAATTGTTCCCGGAACCCCAGGATTTCATGGAAAAGCTGCATCAGAGGGGGCTTCATACTGCCCTCAACCTTCACCCGGCAGATGGGATTCAGCCCTGTGAAGAACAATATGAAGCTGTAGCCCGCCGGATGGGGATTGACCCCCAGAGCGGTTTCCCGGCAGCTTTTGACTGCTTAGACCCTGAATTTATGCAGGTATATTGGGATGAGGTGCTCCATCCCCTGGAAAAGATGGGGACAGATTTTTGGTGGCTGGACTGGCAGCAGGGAAGGACCGGCACGAAACCGGGGATTGATCCGCTCAGCCAGCTTAACCATCAGATGTACATAGACAACTGCCGCGAAAACCGGCGCGGGCTCCTTCTTTCAAGGTATGCCGGGCTGGGCAGCCACCGTTATCCTCTGGGCTTTTCCGGCGATACCATTGCAAGCTGGGATTCCCTTGCTTTCCAGCCTTACTTTACATCTACGGCCTCAAACGTTGGATTTACCTGGTGGAGCCACGATATCGGCGGCTTTAAAGCCGGCGTGCGGGACAGGGAGCTGTATATCCGCTGGCTGCAATTTGGCGTATTTTCTCCCATTCTGCGGCTGCATTGTACAAAAAATCCCTTCTGCTCCAAAGAACCATGGACTTATGATACACAGACAGAGGAAATTGCCGGCAGGCTTTTCCGGCTCCGCCATAAAATGATCCCGTACCTTTATACGTTGGCATGGAACTGCCATAAACATTTACAGTCAAACCTTTGTCCTGTATACTGGAAGTATCCCAATAGGGAGGAAGCATACCTTGCTGCAAACCAGTACTTTTTCGGCAGCGAGTTAATGGTTTGCCCCATCACTGAAAAATCGGACAGCATCACCGGCATGGCAAGTATCAAAGCATGGATTCCCGAAGGTGTCTGGACTGACTTTGAAACCGGAAAAATCTATCAGGGGACAAAGGTTGAAACACTTTCCAGGGCGCTGGGACATTTTGCTGTACTGGCAAAGCCGGGCGCCCTAGTACCCATGGCACATTCTGCCGCAGAGGGGACAGGGAATCCACAGCAAATGGATCTGTACATTTTCCCAGGGGAGTCCAACCATTTTACCCTTTTTGAAGACAAAGGGGATGGGTTTGGATATGACAACGGCCATATGGCATTAACGGAAATTAATCTGGACTGGGGCGGAGACCATGCGGAACTGACTATCCAGGCAACAGGAGACCTTTCTATCCTGCCTAAAAAGCGCGGCTGGGATATCCATTTTCGCGGGATAAGCCATGGGAAAGCACAGGGGATACCAGAGGAACAGGTTTCCTTTGATGAAATAAACCGCACGCTTACCGTTCATCTGGAACCTTCTGCATTAAATGAAACCATCCATATTTCCTTTTCGGATATACGCTTGGCAGTACAGGATCGTATTGCTGACCGGCTTTTCCAATTTTTGCATGGGGCACAAATGGAAATTGAGGTGAAAAATGTTATCTGGAAGCTTTATAATGCAGGTGAAAGCACAGACAGCTTTTTTAGTGGTTTGCTGGCATTGGATTTGCCAAAACCTCTTATGGAAGTAATAACTGAATTGGTTGTTGACTAAACACAGTAAAATACAGCCTGCTTTGAAAGGAGTTTTGATTTTTATGCCTTTGAATATTGCCCATCGCGGTTTTTCCAGCCGCTTCCCGGAAAATACAATGCTTGCCTTTTCCGAGGCAGAAAAGGCCGGATGCAGCGGAATCGAACTTGACGTTCATCTTACGCGAGATGGAATTCCAGTTGTGATCCATGATGAGAATATCCGCCGTACAACAGACGGCGAAGGTTTGGTTGGCTCATTTTCTCTTTCCGAATTGCGTTCCTTTAACGCCTCTGCTTCTTGGAATGGGGAGCATCCATTCCAAAGCATCCCCTCGCTGGAAGAATATTTTCAGTGGGTGAGGGGGACAGACCTTATGACCAATATTGAATTAAAAAACAGTATAATAGATTACCCTGGCTTGGAGGAAAAGGTAATTGGCCTTATTCGCCGTTACAGCCTTGAAGACAGGATCCTTTTCTCGTCCTTTAACCATGTCTCTATGCAGCGCTGCAAACGCCTTGCGCCTGAAATACCCTGCGGGCTGCTTTACAGCTGCTGGCTTGTCAATCCGGGGGCGTATGCCGCGGGGCTGGGGGTGGAGTGTCTGCATCCAAGGTTTACAAGCCTGACAGACGAAACCCTTGAGGAAATCCACAGGCATAATATCCGCATTAACGCTTGGACCGTCAATGAAGAAGCCCATATAAGCCTTTTGATGAAGCAAAAGATTGATGGATTGATCACAAATTACCCTGACCGGGTGAACAAATTTCTTTTGGAGCATTAAATTTTTTACAAAAACAATGTTGATTACTATACATTAGGAGATGTGTACATATGGAACCCATTACCAGTACGGAATACTGGCTTACACAGTTTGAATATGTTTTTCGTCTTCTGGCGGCTGGAATCTGCGGGGCTTCTATTGGGCTTGAACGAAAAAACCGCCTGAAGGAAGCTGGCATACGCACACATTTGATTGTTTCCCTTGCATCAGCGCTTATGATGATAATTTCAAAATATGGGTTTTATGATGTGCTGGCCAATAATTTTAATGGCAGCATTAAGTTAGACCCTTCCCGTATTGCCGCGGGGATTGTGTCCGGCGTTGGTTTCCTAGGGACAGGGATGATTTTAATACGCAATAAATCAATCAGTGGATTAACCACTGCGGCAGGTATCTGGGCAACAATGGGGGTTGGTATGGCAATCGGGAGCGGTATGTATGTTCTGGGGCTGTGTGCTGCAATGATTATCATTATTGCACAGATTCTTTTGCACCGGGATATGAACTGGATGAAAATGCCCCTGCTTGAATCAGTTGTTGTCCGTATCCATAACGATGCTGAATCTATCGCCTTTTTGCAGCAGCAGTTGGACAGCCGCCAGATTCAGGTGCTCAATTTGAAGGTGGATAAAGAGGAAAATCATATAATTCAGGTTGGATTGACTGTAAAGTGTCCGTCAACAATGGGAATATTGCAGTTAGCCAGCCTCTTTGAAGACAGCCCATATCTTCAGTCGTTGGAGGTATGACCCCCTCCTGTAAAATATAGGGCAAATTAAAAAGGTTTGAAGAGTCCAGAGGAACTTTCCTAAAAAGTTCCTTTG
>CAOJXI010000139.1 GCA_948465665.1 uncultured Clostridia bacterium
CGCAGGCGCGAAATACCCCAGCAGGCTTAAAGCCAAGGTAAACCTTGCCTAAGAGGCTGATACCTAACCACTTCGTCAGTATTTAAAATCAAAAGCCCGCTGGAATCGCTTCGGGGGTGGGATAAGATTGGGATTGGAACCAGCTTCGTGGGAGCAGCCCCATTAAGCGGGCTTTCTTCCTCTTCGTCCAACTCCGCAGAGTTGGACAAAACCTCCAGGTTTCCGCCTTGCAGCCATCCAGCAAACCAACGGTTTGCGGATGATGGCGTCCCGAAAGCCGAAAAATCAAACGCTTTCGATAAATTCCCTCTGCCGCTGAACCTCTTTCATTTGTAAAAAAGCCTGTTCGCCTAAAGAGGCAAGCTGTTTTCCAAAGCGAAGGGGGGCAGGAATTAGGGGAAATGCTTTCTGAAACCAGCCAGCCGCCTGATTAAAAATGGAAAAATCCCATTCAGAATCCCAGCCTAAAACAGAAAGCCGGTAGGAAACGGGCCCGGACGGTTCCAGGGAAATAACAGCATAAGAATCAATGTATTGATTTTCCGCAGCCCGCAGCCCAACCACAGACATTCCTATAAAAAAGGAAGTACACAGCAAAGCCAGGGTGCAGGCGTACCAAAACGGGGCGTTCTTTTCCGCTACGCGGAAAGGAAAGCTTGATTTAAGAACCTTCTTTTTTTTCACACGCATTTACATAGTCTCCAGATTTTAAAATTTCCACATTATTCTTGACCCTGGAGCAGTACAATCAGGGCATTCCCCAAAAGTTCGGCGGTGTATTGGGCTTCTTCAAGGGTGTTCCCATGGGAGCCAATCTCAATTAAAGCGCCATTGGGACAAAGATCCATGTTATACTTGCGGTAGCAGAAAAAAACCGGCCTGCATAATCCGGGGTACATTGTTTCCAGTATGTCCTGCAAAGCAGCGGAAAAGCGGAAATTCTGCTTCCATTGCGGCATACCCAGGGAACCGTCATCATCACAGCCGGCAATAATCATAAGCTGGGCGGCTTTTCTCCCGTCAATATCTGCAACCGCTTTTACGATAGTGTCCGTGTCCCGTTGGATTGCGTCCCGGTGAATGTCCAGAATAACCCGGATGGAAGGGTATTGTTCCAAGGCTTCTCGGATGGTCTGGGCGCTTTTATCGTATGCTCCATTATAAGAGGGGTTGTCGTGCTGTTCCTCAATATGGACAACGCCAATTCCAGCCTGTTCCAGTTTTTGCGCCAGGGCTGTTCCCACAGCTACCATATTTTTATCATTGTCATCTGAACGCCAATTATACGTTTTATCAAAATAATTTGCATCAAACGGTTCATAAGCTTCTGTGGCGTGGGTGTGGTAAATAAGTACCGTTGGTTCCGATAAATCAGTAATATCAATGTTGCAGGGAGTATTTAGGACTTCTTCAGCTTGGATATTTGTAAGGTTTGTACTGTTTTTAATTTTTCCCTGCCCGAATTGGATATAAATAGGGGATTCAGCAGCAGAAAAAGTCTGGGACAGGATAACCCCGCGGTTTTCCGGCGCAATATAACGGCTGGATGCAGACGGCGAAGCAATTTTATATACTGGGGAGGAGGAAAAGGAAACAGAAGGTTCCGGCGTATCCTGTTCCGGGGGCATATCAGGAACCGGCTGGGGCTGGAGTATATCAGAATTTTGGGAAGACGGCATTTCAGGGGATTCCGGTATTTCCTGGTCAGAAAAAATTTTCTCATTTGGGAGGGAGGGGATTGCCAAATCAGGTAAAAACGGTTCATCCTGAACAGCAGAAGATGGAACTAAAATGTCCTGATACCGTTCCTGAAGCTGGCTGATGCCAGCCTCCGGCATAGCAAGGGCGGCAGAAAACACCGCAGCTTTTTGCATCAGGGAAATAAAAGCGTCCCCCCTAATATAAAACAGAGTTCCGGCAGAAAGCAAAACAAAGGAAAACGCCAGCGGTTTTCGCAGACGCATATTAGGATGGGAAATCCAATCAGAAAGAAAGCGCAGGAACCGGAAGCGCGGCACATTCCGGCGGTAAAATCCATATTTTTTCAACTTCGTACCCTCCGGCATAGGTTTATTCCTTTCAAATATATGTTGCAGAGGGTACACGTATTACAGAACAGAGGAAATTCATTCTCCCTGGACAGTGGCAACAACGGCATATTTACGGGAAAGCGTTTCATCCTGTAACAGCCGGGCAATATCTACTGATGGAATAGCTCCTTCTATTATAATGCCTTCTTTCCTTCCCTCTTTTAAAGGAACCTCTGCGTTTATTGTCGCACACATATAAGAATAGCCCGGCACGATAGCCCAATATAAGGGAAAGTCTTCAAATCGGACTGTACAGGATATCCCCTCTAAGTCAGAGCCTTTCCCAAAATGCAGTGTTGCAAAAAGCTCTCCTTCCTCCTGCCATTTTTCGGAGAATGTTACAGACGATATCGGCGTAAATATCGTTGTAGCAGACTGTTTTGCCCGCCATACGAACGCACAGATTCCCAGCGCAAAAACCAGAAGAAGGATAAACCCCGCGAAAAGGAATTTCCTTTTCCGCGATTCCCTATAAAGAATATGTTCCAAAGTTTTTTCGCCGTCACCAGGGATATCCCCCTCTATTTCGTCTAATCTTCCAAAATTTACTTCTGTATTTAAATCAGGCAGGGAAAAAGTTTGCTGCTCACGGCGCAGGTTCTCCGCAAGCTGCGAAATATTATCAAAAGCCATTTTACGGATCCGGCTGAAAATTTCCCTTTTCTGTCTGACAGATGCTTCCTGGATTTCTGTCTCTTTCGCCTGTGCTTCTACCTGGCTGTTAATCGAAGACGGGTTCTTCCCCATTTCCAGGATACAGTCAATAGGGAAACCATACCCCCGCAGAGTAGAGATATCCCGCAGCTGTACAATATGCCCGCTGTTAAATTGGTAATCGGTACGGCTGCTGATTGCAGAAGGGGCAGCAATAGGATGTATCAGCCCCCGTTCAATATAATATCGAATGGTTCTTTCCGTTAGGCCGGTTTTTTGACAGATTTCTTTTATTTTCATAGTTGAGCCTCCCCTAATGATTTTATAGGGATTATACTGTCTTACGTAACGTAAGAGTCAAGGAATTTTTGCTTTCCCTTCAAAAAAGACAGCCATAAAATCTTTGTGCAAAGAATTTATGGCTGAATGATTATATTGGATGTAATTTTTTGATATATGGGTTATTTTTGGCTGTCCCGCCCTTGGAGCAGTTTATCAATCTTCTTATGGGGATCTATAATCAGTCCTACCGACATATCATGATTCAGCGACGCGACGTAATAAGCGATATATTTCGCCATGTCCACCTCATGGAACCATTCCCTTGAGCGCAGCTCTGGTCTGAGGTAAGTAAGGTTTGTCCCAAAGACCCCTGCGATGGCTCCCTCCTGGTACGCCTTGTCGAACTCAGACAGCCCTCCTGTAAAGAGGGTGAAAGTAGCGGCGAAAAAAATCCGTTTAGCCTTGCGTTTTTTCATTTCATAGGCAATGTCCAGCATAGACATACCGGAAGAAAGGATATCATCGGCAATAAAGATGTCTTTTCCCTCTACGGAGTCTCCCAGATATTCATGGGCAACAATAGGGTTGCTGCCGTTCACGACTCTGGAATAATCCCTCCGTTTATAGAACATTCCCAGATTCACACCCAGCATGGAAGAATAATACATGTTCCGGTTAATGCCGCCTTCGTCCGGGCTGATAATCATAAAGTGGTCTTTGTCGAAAACCAAATCCGGGTAGTGGCGGAACAGGCATTTCATCACCTGGTAGGTAGGCATCATATTATCCAAACCCATAAGGGGGACGGCGTTCTGAACCCTGGGGTCGTGGGCGTCAAAGGTGACAAGGTTTGAAACCCCCATGGCGCGCATTTCCTGGAGCATTACCGCGCAGTCCAAAGATTCACGGTAATTCCTCCTGTGCTGCCTTCCTCCATATAGGATCGGCATAATAACATTAATTCGATGTGCCTTTCCGCCTGCGGCTTGAATCAAACGCTTCAAGTCCTGGTAATGGTCATCTGGCGACATACGGTTTTCATAACCGAAAAGGTTGTACCGGCAGTTATAATTCCCCACATCTACTAAAATAAACAGGTCTGACCCCCGAACGGTAGACTTAATAATCCCCTTGCCGTCCCCGGTGGCAAAGCGAGGACATTCTGCTTCGATCCGAAAGGTTTCTTCGGTTCCGCCGCCCTGTTTGCTCCACTGCACTAGGTACCGGTCGATTTTTTCTCCCAGTTCTTCCGCCCCGTTCATTACAATGAGTCCCAATGGCGCTACTCGGTCTTCCCGGTCAAAAATTGCGTCGGATGAGGATTTGAATGACATAAACAAATACTCCTTCTGTTTTGTTTTGATACAAGGTGTTTTTATCTTCAGGTGTAATGGAACAGCAATGAATTGAAACAGCCACTATCCAAGTTTGATTTCTGGAATACAGGAGGCAATGTCATCGCGCATACGGATGGCTTCCTGCCGCGCGGCCTGTGCAAAATCTTTTCCATCCCCGCCGGTTTTCTTCCATGCGCATAAAATTGCCCTTGAAGAATTTACAACAGCACCCATGCCGTTCCTGTCAAAACCGCCTGCAACGTCCTTAGCCCCGCCGCCCTGCGCGCCGTATCCCGGCACTAAGAAAAAGGTATGGGGTAATTTTGCCCTTAATTCCGCCAACTGTTCCGGGTAAGTAGCGCCAACGACGGCCCCCACACCGGAGTAACCATATTTTCCATAAACATCCTTGCCCCAAGTTTCACACATCCTGCCCATATGCAGGTAAACAGGTTCGCTGTCTATTAACCGATCCTGTAACTCCCCTGAGCTTGGATTTGAAGTTTTAGCCAGAACAAATATACCCTTATCATAACGGTTACAGATATCTAAGAGCGGTTTAATGCCGTCTGTCCCCAGGTATCCATTTACAGTAAGGGCATCGCTGTTAAACGCCGGGATTATCTCGTCACCAACGCGGGTTACTCCCAGATGGGCGTCAGCATAAGCTTCCATGGTAGAACCAATATCGTTCCGCTTCCCGTCAGTAATGACGAACATCTTACGCTGTTTGGCATAAGCAATGGTTTCGCTAAGAACCTTCACCCCCTGCCATCCTAAAGCTTCATAATAGGCGGCCTGCGGTTTCACAGCAGGGACTATGTCACAAACCGCGTCTATGATTTCCTGGTTAAATTGCAGGAAAGCGGCGGCGGCCCCCTCCAAAGTGTGCCCAAACTTCTGGAAAGCGCTTTCTTTAATATGGCTGGGGATATAATCCAGCTTGGGATCCAGCCCGACCACAGATGGATTTTTGGATGCAACGATTCGTTCCATCAAACGATCCATTGACATAGGGAATCATCTCCTTTTTCATTTTGGGAAATCCGTCTGCTGCTATTCGCAATCCGGCAATGGGAATTTTACCGGATGGAATTTCTGTCATCATAAACAACGCGTCCGCCTAAAAGGGTCAACTTAACCTTCCCCTTAAATTCCATTCCTTTAAAGGGGGAATTGCGGGCTTTGGAGCGGAACCTGGCAGGGTCAACAACCCATTCTTCATTGGGGTCAAAAAGCATAATGTCAGCCGCAGAACCTGGTTTCAGGCTTCCCGCTGGCAGGTGCATCAGTTTAGCCGGAATGGTGGACATTTTCTCAATTAATCCATAGAGGGAGAAGATCCCGGTATGAACCAATGAAGTCATACAGGCCCCAAAGGAAGTTTCAAGCCCCACAACGCCATTTGGCGCTTGTATAAAGTCCTGCTTTTGGGCGGGAGTATGGGGAGCGTGGTCAGTGGCAATCACATCAATTACGCCATCCCGAACTGCCTCCAAAATTGCAATACGGTCTTCCTCTGTGCGGAGAGGCGGGTTCATACGATAATCTGCATCACGCTTCCGCAACAGCTCGTCTGTCAGCATAAAGTAATGGGGGGCTGTTTCTGCTGTCACTTTAACACCCCGCGCCTTTGCGTCCCGCAAAACCTCCACAGAACCTTTCGTGGACACATGGCAGATATGGACTGCTGCGCCTGTTCCAGCCGCCAGTTCAATTTCCCGCGCTGTTATGCTGTCCTCAGAGGTTCTATCCATGCCTGGAACCCCTAATTCCTTAGAAACCTTCCCCAGATTCATCTTTCCATTCCCAATAATATCCAAATCCTCACAATGGCTGGCAACCGGAACCTGGAGAGCTTGACAACAGACAATAGCATCCTGCATCAGCCGGGCGTTGGCTACAGGACGGCCATCGTCGCTGAACCCTATCGCCCCTGCTTCCAAAAGGGCTTTAAAATCGCTTAGTTCAACCCCAGCCATATCTTTCGTAATAGTTGCCATAGGGTAAACCCGGCAGTCTGCTTTTGCCGCCTTTGACAGAATATCCTGGATTACCTCCGGCGTACTGACTGGGGGATTTGTGTTAGGCATACAAACAACAGACGTTACACCGCCCGCCGCCGCTGCCTGGGAACCAGTAAAAATATCCTCCTTTTCCGTAAAACCTGGATCCCGAAAATGGACATGGATATCCACCAGACCTGGAACAGCATAAAGGCCGGCAGCTTCAATTACTTGGGCAGTTTCCCACCCTTCATCTGGCTCACCGGCACCAATTCCAATAACTGTCCCGTTTTCTATGTAAATATTTGAGAGATCATCTAAATGCTGAGAAGGGTCTATCACATGACCGCCTTTGATGATTAAACGTTGTAGTTCCATAATTCCCTTCCTTTCTTTTTAACTGCATTTATTATACCTGTTCGGCCGTTGCTTGTCCATAGGATTTTAGAATTGTTTAGAGATTTTTATTCAAGAAAACATGAAACTATAAACTTTTTGAAAAGAAAGTGATAAGAATATCTCACATTAACGAGAAAGTATATTTGCGGGCATAAACCTAAGTTGAGTATAAGCTAAAGCGGATTAAAAAGGTTTCGGGTCCAGGGGGCTTTCCTGAAAAGCCCCCGGCAGGTCCAGGACGGCGTCCCATATACGGGAACTTAAAGAAAAA
>CAOJXI010000140.1 GCA_948465665.1 uncultured Clostridia bacterium
AATTGCTTCGGGGGTGGGATAAGATTGGGATTGGAACCAGCTTAGGGCAGGCAGCCCCATTATGGCGGGCTTCTTCCGCTGTGTCAAACTCCGCAGAGTTTGACGAAGCTGAAAGTTTCCTCTTGCAGCCATCCAGCAAACCAACGGTTTGCGATGATGGCGTACCTAAGAGCCTGTTTAGGATCTCAACGTGTGCGGATTAGCGAGCGGATTTTATGCCCAGCAAGGCAAAAATTCGCAGTAATCCTGACGGATTACAAGGATTTTTAACGCAGTCTGGGCGGAAAAATCCTCGCCCATCCAGCATCCCCCGGTTATGAATACAGGTTCTAAGAGAAGAGCCCTTATCGAACACAGTATGCCAGCAAAATCCCCGCCTTCCAGTATCCCTGATTATGAATACAAATTCTCAAATAATATGGACAAAATTGCGGAAAAGTGGGTCATTTCAAGAAATTTAGTTATTTTTCACAAAAATTAAATCTATTTTTTGACATAAAAAACTCTTGAAAGGACATTTGTTTCTGTATAAAACACTGAATTTCAAAAAACTGCTTATCTTTTCATTGACTTCTTGGAAAATGATTGGTATAGTAGTATTGCAGGATGTGAAAAGCCATATCCTGCCAGATGGGTTCTAAATAACATATCACAAAGCTGAAACAAAAATGGTTTCAGTTAGTTTGACAGGAGGTTTTTCAAATGAAAAAGGTTATCGTACTCAATACCATTAACGACGTTAAGTGCTTCGTCAACACTGTTTCTAAGTACAGCTTCGATGTAGATCTCATCTCTGGCCGTTACGCTGTTGACGCAAAATCCATTATGGGTATCTTCAGCCTGGATCTTTCCAAGCCAATTACTATGGAAGTCCATGATGAGAACTGCGCCGATTTCCTCGCGGAAATTAAAGGCTTCATTACCGAAAAGTAATGTCTGTTCAAAATATAGAACCCATTGAAGACGTACAATAGGGACTGTTTCAAAAACGAAACAGTCCCTATTTCTGTAAAAAGCTAAATTGTGGGCACATTTTTCAATGAGTCCAGCCCCTATAGCAGCCCACAGTTTTCTCTCGGATGTATAAGATTTTTCCCCATTGTATTTTTCCCAAACAAATGGTACAATGAAATTAGACAAAAATCCTTATAAAAGGGGAATAAATATGTTAAAGTCAACTCCGACTTACCTGGAAGGACACATTAAGAACAATGCTGGAACAAATGATGCAACTCTATACTCCAGCACAGGAGGGGAAAGATTTGAAATATGGTATTATGGAGCACTATTCCCCACAGGGGAGAGCCAAAACCATTTTCCCCATATCAGCGGTTTCGACTTTTCCCCCCTAAAAATTGTTGCAAGGGACACAGAAACAGGAGAAAACCTTCTTTTATTTGACCGGGCGAGCTATGGTTACAGCGCGCTTTTCCGCGATGTGTTTTCTGAACCCCAGAAACAGTACCGTCCATTAATCCGGTATGAAGCCCCTGCCGGGCGGATACATATTGACCTGGAGTATGGCGTCCCTTATGAACGGGAACGTTCCAAATTTCATTTTAATGCAATGGGTTATGTCCTTCTGCGGGATGGCAGGGCAATCCCTTGGGAACAGGCTAAACGGGACGGGTTCACCCAAATATCCCTTTCCCTTGAAACAGAGGAAGGCGAAATAATTGAATTTGCAAGCGAATACCTTGCATACAGCATCTTTATAGGAGACAGCCAGGCGGATTAACCCTGTAACTTTCTGCCTACCACCGGCATTTGATGCGCCAGAAAACAATCCTTTCCCGCTTCCAGGTATATGTCACCAGAATTTCCTGCTTTTCATTGTCACATATAATTGCTGGATAGGCATATCCCCCAGGAGCATCCTCTAAGGTTAGAATCTGTTTCCAGGTTTCGCCGTTGTCTTGTGATAACGCCAGGCACAAGGGGGTTCTTGGCCCCTTATAATAACCTGGGAGGTTCCCTGTGGGATTATAAGCCAGCACCAAATCACCATTATCCAATTTCACTAAATCCAGCCCACTGTTATTATTAGGAAGGCCGCAGGCATAGGCACAGTCCCAGGTTTTTCCTCCATCTGTGGAGTCGCTGCGGAAAACTGCTGAACTGGTACTTCTTAGGAGCATGTGGATATTACCTGGAGTGGATTCCCATAATGTAGGCTGAATCACCCCTTTTCCATAACAAAGGTGCTTTTCATATGGCCGGTCAATCACATGATAATCGGCGCGGCGCAACGGAATAAAAGCGCTTTTTATCCAGGTTTCGCCGCCATCCCTGGAAATATCTACAAAGGCATCCCAAGCTGTGCTGCTTTCGACCGACGCAGGGGCAAGAATTGTTCCATTAGAAAGGGTAATCGGTTTATTTTTTACTGGTCCCCGGCCGCCAGAACAGTCCCCCTCTACCAGTTCTGCTGGTTCTGTCCAGGTAAAACCCCCGTCATCGGATGTTATTACTTTGGTACTCCAAAGCGGGATAGTTTCACCTTCCTTATAAAATAAAAATATCCTTCCGTCTTCCCTTTGGAATAAAACCGGATTCCACAGGGCTGTCCCCCAAGTATCCGCAATGATATATGGCCTTTTCCAACCTTCCTGCGTTCTCCGGCACATCCAAATAGCTACATCCGGGTTTTTCTCCCAGCTTCCCCCAAACCACGCTGCCAGAATATCTCCATTTTTTAAACAGATCAATGTTGAGGCATGCGGGCTGTCAAAATCCCGCTCCTCCTCCACAATAAACTCTTTTGTGGTTTCTATAATTTCCATATTGTATTCCGTCCTTTCTTGTCATTATGGAAAAGCAGACCGACGCGCATAATTTAGGAGTCACCTAAAGAGTTAGCAGAAATGGTCTGAAGAGAGCCATGTTTTTTCAGCCTGTCCTTTCAATATTTTTATGGCTTCTGCTTATATATTTAATATTTAAAAGCATAGCATAAAATTGGAAATTTGGAAACATGTTTTTAATAATTTTATTTTTTTATAACTAAACTATGTATAACTCATGTCTCAACTAAAAGTAAAAGGAATCTATGAATGAAAGATATGAATTGAAGAAAAAAGGAATATTTTTACTTTAACGACAAAAAACAATCAGGAAGCTGAGGTTCATTAATATAGATCATAAAGAAGGCTGTTTTCAGATTTTAAAAGATGGTTTTGAAAATCATATGAACGATTCTGCTATTTATGATTTTGAATCTTTGTGCAAACCTACGGAAAATAGAATTTCCGTCCATAAGACTTGAAAAAAGATCAAATAATTGGTAGAATAAGATTAGGGAAGTATCAACAGAAACGATACAATATTTATTCTTAGAAAAGATGTGAGATAAATGGTTCAATGGGAGAGTATCCAGGAATTGTTGGATGAGGTCGTCAAGGACATCACCAAGCGTATGGCTGGGATCGACTTGGAAAGAGCAAGTACGGACGCGCTTCCCAGCGACGGAAAGGTTTCTGCGTTAATAGCGGAAGTCAGCGGTACGGACGGTTTTACCTTGGTCTATAATGCGGAAGACGCCCTTCTGCGGGAAATCGCTCAGAAAATGAAGCGCAGACCCGTAGAGGATATGGACGAGGTAGGGGAATATACGCGGGAATACTTTAACGTTATTTGCGGACATGTTATTTCCCAACTGAACCGCAAAACGCAGTCTACATTGCGTTTTGCGCTTCCCCAGTATCTGCCCTTCCCCTTTGGAGGAAAAAACAGCCGTAATGCATTGGTTCTGTATTATCAAAGTTGTAAAGGTTCTGCACGGGTGCAGGGCGTGTACGCAGAAAACTGAACTTGACTAAGAAAGTAGGGAGCAGATTATAATGAGCATCCGGTTAATGGTAGTAGACGATTCCAAATTTGTGTATAACGAGATGGTATTTTTCCTAGAGGGAAGCGATTTTGAATTGGTAAAATACTGCCGGAGCGGGGAGGAGGCCGTGGAGGCATACCGGGAATTTAAACCGGACCTAGTGACAATGGACATTATCCTTCCAAGAATGGATGGCTTTGAATGTGCAAAAAACATTTTAAAGGACGATCCAAAAGCCAGGATTGTGTTTGTCAGCTCTTTGGCGTATGACGATACCATTGAAGAAGCTAAAGAATTAGGCTGCGACGAATTTTTGTTTAAGCCATTTGAAAGGGATTCGCTGTTGGATGTCCTGACAAGGGCAGCTAATAAAACGATGGAAAACGTGACGCAGGATTCCAATACAGGAGGTGAAGAGGCTTGATCGATAATGAGGATGCAAGAGGAACAGAACGCAAATCAAAGGGCGGGTTAAAGTCTTTTCTCAGTTGGTTCGGAAAACAAACTCCCGAAAGCAAAGGTAATGATAAGACAGAAGAAGCCAGCGCAGAGCAGGAGCGGAAGGTTCCAGAAGCTCCTCCGCCACCCCCTCCCGCCGCACGGATGCAATCGGGAAAAAATAATCTGGAAATGCTCCGGCGCACCATGTTGGGGCAGTCTACTGCAAATATGCAGAATTTTCCTGCATTATATAATAGTTTTACCTTAAAGAACATAGAACCAGACGTTCCGTGTAAAAAGTTTATTGACCAGCAGCAAAAAGAAGCCGGGGATGTTTTGAAAGATATGGCCCCTCCTCCCCTGCCTAAGACCCAGGATGAGGTTCCCCCAATCCCTGTTGCCCGAAATGCCTCCTGTGCAATAGGCGTTTCTTCCGACCGGCTGATTGCCTGGGCTTTCCTGTTCCCGCCTGCTAACGGCGGGGCTGCTGTCACCGAAGCAGATATCCGCCAAGAACTAAGCAGGCAGGAAATCGTTTATGGAATTGACGAGGAAATGGTCAAATTCTTAGCGCAGCGCAAGCCTTATTTACAGGCTGCTGTTATTGCAAGGGGTACTCCAGCAGTAGACGGCACTGACGGACAGGTAATTGACCGGATAGAGCGTAAGCGTGATATCAAGGCTTCCCAGCGCGAGGATGGAAGTGTGGATTACCGCGACCTGAATTGGGTTCACCATATTCGGACTGGGGAAGTTATCTGCGAAGTGATTCCTCCTACAGAATCTGTTCCTGGTACTGACGTAAAGGGAAAAGAGTTAAAAGGCCGCAACGGGGCGCGTCCTAAAGTTCCTATGGGGAAAAATACCGCTATGAACGAGGACGATACTGCTTTGATCGCCACTGTGGATGGCCACGTCAGTTTTACCGACGGTCGGTTCACTGTAGTAAATATGCTTTTGGTTCCCGGCAATGTGGATAACTCCGTTGGAAACATTGACATGCTGGGAGATGTATTAATAAAAGGCGATGTTTTAGACCGTTTCATTATTAAAGCCACCGGCAACGTTGTAGTTGAGGGAATTTTGGAAGGTGCCACCATTATATCTGGCGGCAACATCCAAATCTGCAACGGCATGAACGGAAACGGCCATGGAATGTTGGATGCAAAAGGCGATATTACATGCAAGTTTTTGGAAAACTGCACTGTTCAATGCGGTGGGAAGCTGTTTTCAGAAAGTTTGATTAATGCTACTGTTACTGCCGACGATTTAATAGACATTACTTCCGGGCGGGGCGTAGTAATTGGCGGTACTATTATGGCCTGTAACAGCGTAGAAGCTAGGATTATCGGCAGCCGCGCTAACCGCACCACGACGATTGTAATTGGTACAACTCCAAAAATCCTGCTGGAAAAGGATCAGCTCATCAGCGAGGTAGACCGTTTAAGCAAGGAATGTGAAGAGCTTCAGAAGAATGTTCAATATCTGGAGCGTACCAATGTGGAAGGCACTCCGCAAATGGGGTTATACAGCCAAATGAAACTAAAGCTTTCTGTTTCCAGAATGCAGCTTTCCAAGGCAAAGAAGAAACTGGAAGAACTAGAAGAACAGCGGCAGGATATCAGCAAATGTTTTGTAAAGGCAAACGAGATTTATCCAATTACTCATATTACGGTAGGGATGGAATCAACTTCTATTTCTAACCTGACCAAAATGTGCCGTATCCACTGCAACAGCCAGGGAGAATTGGAACTGTATTAATTGAAGCAGCCTCTAATACTTATTGCTTTTGATGTAAAATAGGAGTTAAAGCGGATGAACCACTTACTGCCAGACGAATTTTTACATTTATCTGAAGTGGATTGTATTGAAATTCAAAATTCTCTTTCCTCCCAGGTTGTCCAGTGCAGTTCTTTCCAATTTGATTCACTTCAGACCATAGCTGGAGTAGATATTGCCTACTGGAGTGAAAACAATTCTGAATCAGCGGTTTGTTGCATTGTGGTTATTGATTTTCAAACAAGAGAGATAATTGAAACGCAGCATACTGCCGGAAAAGTAAGATTTCCCTATATTCCCGGCTGCTTAGCTTTCCGGGAACTCCCCCTTATTCTGGAAACCGCCACAAAATTAAGCCAAAAGCCCGATATTTTCCTATTTGACGGCAACGGTTTACTGCATCCAAGGGGTATGGGGCTGGCATCCCATGCGTCATTCTATTTAAAAGCCCCTTGTATTGGCGTTGCAAAACACTATTTCAACATAGAAGGCGCAAAATTTGTTATGCCTGGCAGCATCCCAGGAAATTATTCTGACATTACACGGGGTGGGCAGATATTAGGCAGGGCTGTTCGGACACATCAGAATGTTAAGCCTATTTATGTTTCGGTAGGCAACTATATTGATATTGATACCGTTACAAAGCTGGCACTTATGCTGACGGATTCAGAGAGCCACATTCCCATTCCTACCCGGTATGCAGATTTGGAGACCCATATTCAGCGTAAGCTTCTCCAAGGGATAAAATAAACCATCAAAGATATATCTAATGGCAATTTTTTAAAAATTTCTAGCTGTATGTTATATTTTCTCTAAAGGCAGGGAAAAACATACAGCTTTTTTCTTTGCTTTTGCTCTTTTAACGTGGATATGATGAATTTTTCTGCTTTTCGGTATTAGGTACGCCATCATCGCAAACTGTTGGTTTGCTGGATGGCTGTAAGAGGAAACTTGGAGGTTTTGTCCAACGTTGCG
>CAOJXI010000141.1 GCA_948465665.1 uncultured Clostridia bacterium
CCCCTGGTCGCGCCCGCAGGCGCGAAATACCCCAGCAGGCTTAAAGATAACAGAAGCCTTGCCTAAGAGACTGATAACTAACCGCTTCGTCAGTATTTTAATAAAAAGCCCGCTGAAATTGCTTCGGGGGTGGGATAAGACGGGGATTGGTACCAGCTTCGGGCGGGCAGCCCCATTAGGCGGGCTTCTTCCGCTTCGTCCAACGTCGCAACGTTGGACAAAACCTCCAAGTTTCCTCTTGCAGCCATCCAGCAAACCAACGGTTTGCGGATGATGGCGTGCCTAAAACCGAATTGCGGACACAGCCCTTAGTATAGGCCGCGCCCGCAATTTAGATTTTTTATAGCACTTTACTTAAAAATTCAATCGTCCTTGGGTTCTTCGGGTTCCCGAAAATTTCTTCCGGTGTACCTTCCTCTGCAATAATTCCTCCATCCATAAATAAAACCCTATTGCTGACCTCTCTAGCAAATCCCATCTCATGTGTGACAACAACTGTAGTCATTCCTGAACCTGCCAAAGATTTCATTACATCCAAAACATCCTTAACCATTTCAGGATCCAAAGCGCTGGTAGGTTCGTCAAAGAGGATAACTTCCGGTTCCATAGCCAAAGCTCGAACAATCGCCAGTCTTTGTTTCTGCCCGCCTGACAACTTCCCGGGGAATTCATTGGCCTTGTCCTGAAGCCCTACCTGACGGAGCAGTTCCATCGCCTTAGCTTCCGCAGTGCCCTTAGGAATTTTCTTTTCCAAAACAGGCGCAAGGGTAATATTATCTATTACGGATAAATGCGGGAAAACATTGAAATGTTGAAATACCATTCCCATCTTCTGCCGGTGCTTGTCAATATCCACATGCTTTCCGGTAATTTCCACATCGTCAAAGAAAACCTTCCCAGAAGTAGGCTTCTCCAAAAGGTTCAGGCAGCGTAAAAAGGTGCTTTTCCCCCCGCCGGACGGCCCGATAATGGAAACGACCTCACCTTCGCGGATTTCCTCGGAAATATCGTTAAGAACCTTCAGCTTTCCAAAATGTTTTACCAGATGTTCCACACGGATTAAAACGCGGTCAGTCATTGTTGTGAAGCCTCCTTTCCAGCAGCCCGATAAGCCTTGACAAAGACCAGTTTAAAATAAGGTAGATCATGCCTGAAATAATGAGGGGAGGGATTGCCAAAAAGGTAGCGGACTGCACAATTTTGAAGGAAGTGGTCAGTTCGTTGACAAAGAAAACGGAAGCAAGGGAAGTTTGTTTTATCATGCTGATGAACTCATTGCAAAGGGCAGGAAGGATGTTTTTAATTGCCTGGGGCAAGATGATGCGGGTCATGGTGTGGGAGTCGCTCATCCCCAAGCTTTTGGCAGCTTCGGTTTGCCCGGGGTCAACTGCCTGAATCCCTGCGCGGATTACTTCGGCAATATAAGCGCTTGCATTAAAAATAAGCGCAACAACAACACATTCTGTGTCTGACAGCTCAAACATGGGCAAAAGCCTCGGCAGGCCAATCCAGAAAAAGTATAGCTGTAACAGAACAGGCGTGCCGCGGATGATTTCTACATAAATATCCACAATCCATTGAAGAAGTTTGACACGGGAAAGCTTCATTAATGCAATAAGCGTCCCCAACAGGGTTCCAAATAAAACAGTGATTAGGGAAATCCACAGCGTACCGCCTAATCCCTGTATAAAGACCATCCCGTATTTTTCCAGGATTTTAATAATGTCAGCCATAACTTATGTATCCTCCATACAGTAGGGTTCATTCAAAAAGAATTCCCGGACGTATTGCTTCCAACGTCCGGGAGAAGCTTTTTAAGGTAATTTTTATTAAATGCCCAGTTTGGCGGCGTAGTCCTGGTAATCGGAATACCATTGGAGATATTCGCCGGATTCCACTACTTCATCAATCACGCCGTTTACAAAGTCCAGCAGTTCTGTTTCACCCTTGGGGATGCCAACACGGGTGCCGGAAAATTCTTCATCTTCCTCGAAACGGATGTTGGTTAATACTGCCAGCCCGGGATTTGCCGCACAGTAAAGCTTTGCATTGCTTACCGCGCAGACAGCCGCGTCAACCTTTTTTTCTGAAACCATCAGATATCCGTCAGTAGTGGCGGAAACCCTTGCCAGGTTTGCCAGTTTGGAAGTGTCCATCTGGGTTGTGGCGTATAATTCCTGAAGGGAACCGCTTTGGCAGACAACCTTTTTGCCGTCAAAATCGGAAAGGGTCTGGTACTTATCCACATCTTCTTCCCGAACCATCAGGCTGTAGCCTTCGCTGTTAGGGTTGATGTAATATGCTTTGCTTAATTCCATTGCTTCTGCGCGGCTGGGCATATAGGCAAGGGAAGAAATCGCCATGTCATATTTGCCGGTTGTCACGCTGCTTAGGACTGCTGAGAACTCCAGGGGAACAATTCTGAGTTCTACGCCAAGCCTATCTGCAATCCGCTGCGCCAGCTCTATGTCGCTTCCTACAACCTGTTCGCCAGCGGGCTTGGATGCGTCAATAAATTCATTGGGGGCAAAATAAGGTTCTGTTGCAACTTCTATATAGCCTCTTTCCTTAATGGCTTCCAGACGGTTTTCCGCTTCGCTGGCTGGGGAAGCGTTGACAGTGCATCCTGCAAGCAGGGAAAGGGAAAGAGCAGAGGCAATTACTGTTGTAAAGAATTTATTCATTATATTTATCTCCTTCATGTCACTTTAGTTTGAATATTGTTTTAGACGGGCTCACTTTTAGTATCAATGGCAATGTCGCGCTAAAGTGCAGCATGGATGGAGATGGGAATTTGTGTTTTGGAATTGGATGGCTTGGCGGATAATGGTTTCAGACCGTTTTATCATGTCGGCCCCTCCTTGAGTTGTATTGATTGACCATGCTAATGCTTTACTACGATGAACTGACTATAGTATACCATAGAATTTTGAAAAGTCAACCATTTTTCCTCCGTGGATTTGCATAAGGTTTTTCCACTTTGCCGTTTCACGATTGGGAATTTTTTGAAAATCCAGAAATTCTTGTAAACATTTCTTTTTTCTGATATAATCAAAAGTTGTTCCTGAAATATCTACTTGGTTTGCATAAAGGAGGTTTGCCGGAATGAATTCAGCCATCCCGCAAAGCGAAACTTGGAGCAGTATACACCCTATTCTTTATGGATGGTCAAAGGACAAAAAGTACCAGGTAATACTGCAAAACGGCCAAAAGCTTCTGCTTAGGATATCCCCTATGAGCCAGATGGAACGCAAACAAAAGGAGTTTGCCGCCATCCAGAGGTTTAACCAGCTTCCCCATATGATGTCCAGGGCCATTTCCCTTGGTTCTGCCCTTTGGGAAGGGGAACCTTCTGTTTATATGCTGCTCAGCTGGGTAGAAGGGGAATCTTTAGAGGGCTCCTTTCCAGGGCTTACCCCAAGGCAGCAGTACCAGGCCGGGCGGCAGGCAGGCAGGATTTTAAAAGACTTCCACAGCCTGCCGTTAGAAACAGGGTTCGCACCTTCCCCGGAAAAAAAGCGGCGGTCAATGCTGGACAAGCTGGAAGAATATAAAGCCTCTTCCCATCTGCGCATAGCAGGGGATGAAAAAATAATACAGTTTATTACCGAGCATATCGGCCTGGTGCAGCAGGGCGGGCTTTCCTCATGCCATGGTGACTATCATCCGGGAAACCTGATCCTTACCCCGGAAGGCGGCATTGGCGTGATTGACTTTAACCGGTGCAGGGTTGGCGACAGGGCAGAGGACTTTTATAAGCTGCAATTCTTTGGAAAAGAGTGCAGTATTCCCTACAGCGTGGGACAGATAGACGGTTATTTTGGCGGCGAGCCCCAAAAGGAATTTTGGGAACTCCTTGCTGTATACTGTGCCTGGAGCGGTTTATACTCTGTAAAATGGGCGGAGCCTTTTGGCCCGTCCGATGTCAGCAACATGATCCGCAGAAGAAAGGAATGTTTGGAGGATTACGATTGGTTCCGCCGTATTTCTCCTAAGTGGTTTGAAGAAAGCAAGGGGGCTGTATGGAGGGATTCGTTATGAAACGTTATCATTGTTATTTTGCTTATATCGCTGTTTTTGCGCTGTTCCTGGTTTTGGCTTTAACAGGGTGCAGCGGTTCGCCTTCCTCTGAAACGGGCTCCGCCCCTGAAAAGGCAAAAGCAAAATATTCTGACATGGTTCTTTCTGAGACAGATTCCACTGTCACAATACAGGACGCAGAGGGGGAAAAGGTTTTAAACAAGTCCCCCCAGCGGGTAGTCTGTCTGTACAATTCGCTTTTAGATTTATGGTATCTGAATGGCGGGAAAGCTATCGCCCGTGTTTCCGGCGATACGGAACTCCCTCCGGAAGCCGCCAGCCTGCCGGAAGCGGGCAGTATGTCCTCAATCGGGTTAGAACAGGTTGTGGCATTGGAACCGGATTTGGTGCTGCTCACGGCAACACTGGACGGCCAGCGGGAAATTGCCAAGGGGTTAAAGGAAAATAATATCCCTTATCTTTTATGCGACCTGCGGGAAGATCCCTTTGGTTCTTTTGGGCAGTACAGCTACCTTTTTTCTAAAATCAACAGGCAGGACGAAATTTTCCAGGAAAAAATAGAACCTGTTATTCAAAGCTGCCTGGATTTGACCGAAAAAACCAAAGCCATAAAAGAGCAGCCTTCTGTTGCAGTATTGTATTCCACGCCCAAATATGTAAAAGCAGAGACAAACCTGTCCCAAACCGGTCAGATGGTTCATATGCTGGGCGCGAATAATATCCTTGCGCCTGAAGAAGCCCCAAGCGATGGTTCCGTCCGGGTTGACCTGAGCTTTGAGGTGCTTCTTGCCCGCAATCCAGATTATATTTTTGTTGTGACAATGGGCGACGAAGAAAAATGCCGGGCTGCCTTTGAGCAGATTCTGCTTTCCAATCCTGCATGGTTTGAATTAGATGCAGTAAAGGAAAACCGGATGTACTATCTTCCAAAGGAATATTCTTTGAACAAACCCAACCAGAGGTATTTTGAAGCGTTTTCTTATCTGGTTGGTCTGCTGTATCCAGGGTTCCAGATATGAGGCGGCATATGAATTTCAGCAGGAAAAGATACCGGCAGCTTATTTTTATCATATTGGTGCTTGTTACAATAACGGCCTTTTTTGCCAGTATTTGTATGGGGGCCCAGCCCTTGTCCTTTTCAGAGGTTTTTTCCGCGCTCTTTTATGAAGGGGAAGGTCTGAACCGGACAATTATTTGGAACATCCGTGTCCCGCGTGCCCTGGTCGGCGCGCTGGCAGGGGCTTGTTTGGCTGTGGCAGGCGTTGTTTTACAGGGGATTATGCGCAACCCTTTGGCTTCTCCCGGCACGGTGGGGGTTAATTCCGGGGCGGGCCTTGCCGCTGCTCTTTGCCTGGTTTTGTTCCCGCATATGGAACCACTTCTCACCCCAGCGGCTTTTTTGGGCGCCTTTGGCACTACCCTCCTGATTTATGCGCTTTCCTGGAAAAACGGGGTGAATCCATTGAGGATGGTCTTGGCAGGGATGGCGGTATCCTCTTTTGTTTCCGCTGTGATTAATGCAATCCACCTTTTTTTCCCGGAACGGGTTCAAAATACTTTGGGGTTCAGCGTGGGGAGTTTGGCAGCCAAAGGATGGGGGGATTTCTTTACCCTTTTTCCCTATGCTGCGGTTGGGATGGCTTTGGCGTTTCTCTTTTCCCAAAAGCTTAACCTGCTTGGGCTGGGGGATGAAACCGCAGCGGGCTTTGGGATGTCGGTGGAAAAGGTGCGTTTTTTCTTTATTGTGGTTTCATCCCTGCTCTCTGCCGGGGCGGTTGCCGTGGTTGGGCTGCTGGGATTTGTGGGGCTGATTGTCCCCCACAGCATGAGGCTTGTAATTGGTTCTGACCATAGGGTTTTATTCCCTGCCAGCGCTTTGGCAGGCGCAGGGCTTGTAATGGTTTGCGATACCTTTTCGCGGCTTGTCATCCGGCCTGCGGAAATGCCCGTTGGTGTGATTATTGCTTTAATCGGCGCGCCGTTTTTCCTCTGCCTTTTGCGTGAAAGGATGAATACAAATGATTAAGGTGCAGTCCCTTTCCGTCCAATATGAGGGGAAATCTGCTGTCCAGGATGTTTCCTTTTCTGTTCCAAAAGGCTGCGCCGCTGCCTTAATCGGCCCCAATGGCTGCGGGAAGTCAACGCTTTTAAAGGCCATTGCCCATGTTGTTAAGCCTTCGGCGGGCACAGTTTTTTTAGGCGGAGAAGATTCCTCCAGATGGAAAAACCGCCAGATGGCTAAAGTCCTTGCGTACCTTCCCCAGCAGCTCTCCGCCCCGCCTGATTATACTGTCCGGGAATTAGTGGAATTTGGACGGACTCCCTTTTTATCCTTTGGGCAAAGGCTCCAGGAAAGCGACCGTCAGATCGTTGAATGGGCAATTTCCCAGATGAATTTAGACGGGTTCCAGGAAAGGACAGCTTCCTCCCTTTCAGGAGGGGAACGCCAGAGGGTTTGGATTGCCATGCGGCTGGCACAAAAGCCGGAAATATTATTATTGGATGAGCCTACCACCTATTTGGACATTTCCGCCCAATATGAAACCCTTCAGTTAGTACGGAAGTTGAACCGTGAGACAGGCTTGACAGTTTTAATGGTTCTCCATGATTTGAACCAGGCAGCGGAATTTTCAGACCGGATCTTTTCCATGCGTGATGGGAAATGGCAGGGGGAGGGGACAGTACGGGAAATAATGACCGCCCCTTTTATCCGGGAAGTATTTGGGATTCAGGGAATCGTAACAGATAATCCTGTAACCGGGCTGCCGATGTTTATCCCTGACGTTGGGGAACCATAAAAAAACAAGGCCCGCTTCCTAAAAGAAGCGAGCCCCTTATCCGCATACCTTAAATAACGTGAGTTCGATAAAGCATATTTGCGGGGATAAGCTAAGACGAGTACAGGCTACGGCGGATTAAAAAGGTTTCGGATCCAGGGGGCTTTCCTAAAAAGCCCCCTGGTCG
>CAOJXI010000142.1 GCA_948465665.1 uncultured Clostridia bacterium
AGCCCGCCATAATGGGGCTGCCTGCCCTAAGCTGGTACCAATCCCAATCTTATCCTACCCCTTGAGCAATACCAGCGGGCTTTTGATTTTAAATACTGACGAAGTGGTTAGATTTCTGTTCTTAGGTAAGGTTTCCGTTTGTTTTAAGCAAGCTGGGGTATTTCGCGCCTGCGGGCGCGACCAGGGGGCTTTTTAGGAAAGCCCCCTGGACCCGAAACCTTTTTAATCCGCCCTAGCTTGTACTCATCTTAGCTTATCCCCGCAAATTTGCTTTATCGAACTCTCTTATATACATAATTCCATCAAATCAGCCTGAAGCAATTCCACATCTTCTTTTTGATGGGTGGAAACGATCAACGTCCTATTTCTAAGGTTTTTCAATATAAAGCAGATTGTTTTTAATTTAGTTTCCGGGTCAAGGCCCTTAAAAGGTTCATCCATTAAAAGGAAATCGCTGTCAGCCAGAACAGCCCGGACAATGGCGGTACGCCTTGCCATGCCGCCGGAAAGTTCCCTAACAGGGACATAGCAGCTTTTTTGAGGAATCCCTGTTTCCATCAGGGCAGATTCTATAAGGGAAGGGCTAATCTTCCTCTTGCAAACCAGCCGGATATTATCAACAGCATGAAATCCGTCCAGCAAACGGTCTTCCTGAAAAACGGCAGAAAATTTCTGGAATGGGGGGACATAAACAATTCCGTCAGAAGGGGGAAGAAGCCCTAAAATTAACCGAAGCAGGGTAGTCTTTCCACATCCCGAAGGCCCCATAATGCAGGTACGGGAGCCATTGGGGAAACCGGCAGAAAAATCCGTAATTACATGATTAGAGCCAAAAGAAGCAGAAACACGGAAAAGATGTATCTCTCCAGAATCCTTTGAATTCATAAAACACGCCCCTTATCGCATTGCGTTTTTGGATTTACCCGAACTCCCTGAAACCCTGCCCGAAGCAGGAAAAGAAATGTTTTTTCAAATAGAACGCTGACAGCAATGACAACAATCGTCCAGGCAAAAAGTTCATCTGTCTGCAAAAAAATTTTTGCCTGGTAGAGTTTTTCGCCAATGGAGCCATCAGGCAGACCGATCACCTCAGCGGCAATGCCAGATTTCCAGCATAACCCCAAGGACAAACTGCACGCTGAAACAAAGTAGGGCATACATTGGGGCCAGTAAATAGCATAAATGCGTTTCCAGGGGGATATACGGAATACTTGTGCCATTTCCCGAAGCTCTATGCTGACTTCTCCTAACCCCTCCAGCAGATTTAGATAGATAATGGGAAATACCATTAAAAAGGAAATCACAACTGATAAATTGCGGGACGGTATCCAAACCAGGCATAAAATGATAAAAGAAGCTACCGGGGTAGCCTTTACTGCAAATACCGGGGGAGCCATTAATGCGCGGAACCAGGAAAAATGGTATGCCAAAGCTGCCGCCAACCCCCCGCCAACCACTGCCGAAAAAAATCCTGTAAAAATACGGAGGAAGGAAAAGCCAACCGTTTTCCAAAAGCCAGCTTCCTGTATCAGAAGAAAAAGCTTGCGTAAAACAGAAACAGGAGATACTAAAAGTATCTCCTGTCCAATCGCAAAACTGGCGATTTGCCAAACAGCCAGCCAAAAAAGGACGGCCAGTCCTGAGAACAGGAAACGGTTTCTCTCTGGCTTTCCGTCTGAACGGCGTTTATCTGGAAAAATAGAAGTCGTCATTCGGCAGCGTTCCCCCTACAGATTCAGGATTTTGCTCAAAGAGGACATTCAGATAACCGCTGACCTTGTCTTTCATCTCCGCCCCTTCATAAAAAGCGATGTTGCAGCCAGGGATTGCCTTTTCAGCAACAGCGGCTTTGGCTACAATTCCATATTTTTCAACCAGCGCGGCACAATCGGAAAGATTGGAGGATACATATGCCGCTGAGGCTTTATAGGCATCCAGGAAGGCGGAAACTTCATCCGGATTCTGTTCAATAAATTCTGTCCGCGCAATCACAACGCCTGTTACAAGGGCGCTGGAACCGCCGCTGGCAGCCTGGACAGAATCCCATTCTTTTGTAAGGTCAAGGGCAACACGGAGTTTTTCATTGTTCATCTGTGCCGAGGTTACAAAAGGCTGCGGCAGCATTGCGACAGCCGCGCCGTCTTGTGCTAAAAGGGCGGCAACCTCTGAAGCCTCCGATTTGTATTCAATTGTAACATCAGTTCCCGGAGTCAAGCCATTTTGGGACAAAACATAATTGAGCGCATATTCAGGGGTTGTCCCTTTTCCGGTTGAATAAAGGGTTTTTCCGCGGAGATCAGCCACGGAATGAATTTCTTCGCCGCTTTCCACAATGTATAACACGCCTAAATTATTAATTGCAAGAACTTTTACGCCGCCTTTGGTCTTATTGTATAATACTGACGCAAGGTTGGCAGGAACAGCGGCAATGTCAATATCTCCTTTTACAATGGCTGGGACAATTTCATCCGCGGTTCCCGACATGGTAAATTCCATAGAGACCGGGGAAATTCCTTCTTCTGAATCGTTCATTAATTTTACCATTCCAATGGCTGTTGGGCCTTTTAGGACTGAAGCGCGGATAAGGGTTTGTTCTTCAGGTTCCGGGGTCAAGTTCTCCCCGCCTTCTTCCATGATAGGAGGGGTTTCAGGTATGGATTCAGAGGGAGTCCCGCCTGCCTGGGAAGATGATAGCTGGGGCGCTCCTGATGAAGTTGAAGAATTCTTTCCTTCGTCTCCACATCCGGCTAACAGCGCTGTACAAAGCGCTGCACATACCATAAAGGATAGAGGTTTTTTCAGCATATGTTTTCCTTCTTTCTAAAACAAATACAGGTAAAAACAGTATCTTTGCAGGCGCCCTTGTGAATCTTTTCACAGCTACGCCCATGTAACTATACCATTTCCACCATCAAAAGTCAATGTATTAATGAATAATTGTTATAAACCAAGTTAGTAAATTATCACATGGAAAGGACAGTAAATTTGTAGGCGTTCCACAGGATGAGGCTGGAAAGAAAAAGTTTCAATCTCATATGAATAGTTTATAAAAATGTTGTTAAAGAGATGTAACGGGTTGATTTTAATATAAGATTCGTATATGATACCGATTGTATGGAAAAGCCGGGGACGGCTGCCCATACGAAAAAAAGGGCGATCCTGCAAGGGGGGATTCTGCCCAAGTCAGGAGGCGAAGTCCGTGCAAACAAAGAAAGAGAACCTGTACGGCAAAGAAAGAGAGGAGGATATTTAAATGTTCCAATTCCAATGGGTCTGGCACAATATGGGAGACCAGCGGAAAAAATTTGTACTTGGCGTTATCCTTCAAATCATATTTCCTGCAATGGCCCTGATTAATCCAAAGCTGATCCAAACGTTGATTGATAATGTAGTAGTGGGAATTACAGACCCGGTAACTGGGGAAGTCGTGCGCCGGATGGATATGCTGGTTCCCCTGGCGGTTGGCACCTGCCTTGTAACGCTTGTTCGTACTTTGATGGGATACTATATGGTGATGATCTTTGAAAAGGTGTCCCAGCAGACAGTTAAAAACATCCGGCTGAAGCTGTATGAAAATCTTCAATATAATGAAATGGAGTTTTTCGACCGCAACCGTACCGGCGACCTGATGACCCGTATGACCGGCGACCTGGATATGGTTCGCCATTCTATTGCAGGCATCAGCCGCCAGCTCTTGAATTCGCTGATTTTATTTGTGGCAGCATTGGTTTTCTTTTTAGCGACAGACTGGATTTTTACTTTGTGTATTTTAGCGGTTACGCCGGTCATTTATGCGGTGTCTGCTTTTTATTCCAAAAAAATTAAACCTATGTACCGGGGACAGAGGGAACGGCTGACCGAGTTAAATACTGCCGCCCAGGAAAATATTTCCGGCAACCGGGTTATTAAAGCCTTTGCCCGTGAAGATTATGAAATCGAAAAATTCGGGGAGAAAAATAAATCCTATCGGGATACCAATATTTTTGTCAATCTGTACTGGATGAAATTTTTCCCCATTATGGAAATGTCCGCAAATATGCTGACAGTAGTGGAAGTTCTGGTAGGCGGCCTGTTCATTATCAACGGACGGCTGACGGCAGGGGAATTGATGGCGCTGTCCAGCCTGACCTGGGCGGTTGCGCAGCCTATCCGCCAAATGGGGATGCTTCTCAATGATACACAGCGGTTTTTCGCGTCAGCCAATAAGATTATTGAAGTTTATTACCAAACGCCGACTATACACACCAAAGATACTGCTTTCAAACCTGAAAAAGTCAAGGGGGATATCAGTTTTGAACATGTAACCTTCCGCTTTGGGAAAAATGTGATCCTGGATGATGTTTCCTTTGAAATTAAGGCTGGGGAGACAGTTGCCTTTATGGGAACGCCGGGAAGCGGTAAAACGACCATTATGAATATGCTGCTGCGTTTCTATGACGCGGAGAGTGGTTCTATCAAAGTAGATGGGGTTGACGTTCGCGACTGGGATTTAAAGGCGTTGCGCAAAGGGATCGGCATGGCAACCCAGGATGTATTCCTGTTCTCAGATACAGCGGAAGGGAACGTCTGCTATGGCGAACCTGAAATGAGCGTTGAAGACGTTCGCAAATATGCAGTTATGGCAGATGCAGACGAATTTATCCAGCATATGACGGATGGTTACGACACCATCATCGGTGAACGGGGAGTAGGATTATCCGGCGGGCAGAAACAGAGAATTGCCCTGGCGCGTGCATTGGCGGTTCGTCCATCTATCCTGATATTGGACGATACCACGTCGGCTGTGGATATGGAAACTGAAAAATACATACAGGGCCAGCTTGACAATCTGGATTTCCCATGTACCAAGATCGTAGTCGGTCAAAGGATTTCCTCTGTAAAAAATGCAGATAAAATCATCATTATGGAACAGGGCCGGATTGTTGAAATGGGCGTACACTCTGAACTTTTGAAACGCGATGGATACTACCGGGAAATCTTCAATATCCAAAACAGCGGCATGGATGTGAAGGACTTAAAAGAAGCCGGGGTAATTTAACGGCAGGAGCGTCCTCACAAATGCAAATGGAAGGAAAGGAAGGGAGAACATGGCCCGGAATAAATATGATGTGGATGAACGCCTGGAAACGCCGTTTAGTTTCCAGCATCTGAAGCGCAGCGGGGTTTATATCAAACACTATGCAAATAAAATGATTTTTGCATTTATCATCAATACAATAGGAATCCTTCTGTCCCTGCTTACTCCTATGCTAACACAGCAGATCATGGATGTTTTCGTTCCCAAAAAGGATGTGCGGGGGGTTATCTTCTTTGCGGTACTGGTAACGCTGGCTTTGGCTGGGCAGACATTTATGACAACCATTCGTTCCCGCGTTATGACAAAAGTAGGGCAGGGGATTATTTACGAGATACGTACAGATTTATTCCTAAAATTACAGGAACTGCCCTTTTCCTATTACGACAACCGCCCCCATGGGAAAATCCTGGTTCGGGTGGTGCAGTATGTCAATAACGTTTCGGATATGTTGTCTAATGGGATTATCAACTTTATTTTGGACTTGCTGAACCTGGTGTTTATTGCGTGCTTTATGTTTGCCATGCACGCGGGGCTTTCCCTCATTATTATATCAGGGCTGCCGGTTTTAATTATAATTATCTTTTCCATTAAGCCCAGGCAGCGCAGGGCATGGCAGATGGTTTCCAATAAAAACTCCAACCTGAACGCATATTTGCAGGAAACCATTACCGGTATGAAAGTTACACAGATTTTCAACCGGGAAGAGGTCAACCAGGGGATTTTTACCCGTCTGTGCGAAGGCTCCCGCGCTGCGTGGGTTCGCGCTGCGGCAATCTCCAACCTGGTATGGGTGTCAGTGGATAATATTTCCACGATTGTTCTGGCGCTGGTTTGCGTGGCTGGCGTGCTGGTGTATTCTGACACCATGACCTTTGGTATTCTGTGGGCTATGAGCCGGTATTCTTCGAGGTTCTGGCAGCCCATTACAAACTTGTCCAACATTTACAACAACTTCTTAAACACGATTGCATACCTGGAGCGTATTTTTGAGACAATGGATGAACCAGTAGAAATCCATGACGTACCCGATGCGGTGGAAATGCCGAGAATCCGGGGTGATGTAGAATTTAAAGATGTTGTTTTTGCCTATGAAAAGGATTCGCCGGATGTTTTGAAAGGTTTGAGCTTTAAGGTCAAAGCTGGGCAGAGCGTTGCAATCGTTGGGCCGACCGGAGCAGGCAAGACAACCATCGTCAACCTGATTTCACGTTTTTACAACCTCAAGAGCGGGCAGGTTCTGATAGACGGTCAGGACATTTCCAAAGTAACCCTCCATTCCCTGCGCAGCCAGATGGGAATCATGTTACAGGATACCTTTATCTTTTCAGGCACGATTGCGGATAATGTGCGTTATGGAAAACTGGATGCTACCCAGGAGGAAATTGAAGAAGCTTGTAAAACTGTTTCAGCACATGACTTCATTGTCCACAGTGCTAATGGATACCAGACCGAGGTTCGCGAACGGGGAAGCAGTTTGTCACAAGGTCAACGGCAATTACTTAGCTTTGCTAGGACGCTGATTTCTGACCCAAAAGTGCTTGTTCTGGACGAAGCTACTTCTGCTATTGATGCGAAGACGGAACAGCTTGTTCAGCAGGGGATTAATGAACTCCTGAAAGGTCGGACATCGTTTATTATTGCTCATAGGCTGTCTACCATTAAGAGTTGTGATATTATTATGTATATAGCGGACGGCGGTATTGTGGAACAGGGGAACCATGAGGAACTTATGGCAAAAAAGGGCGAGTATTATCGGCTTTATACCAGCCAGATAAAGGATATGTAGCAGGATAAGGCTAATTTGCGGGGATAAGCTGAGATGAGTACAGGCTAGGGCGGATTAAAAAGGTTTCGGGTCCAGGGGGCTTTCCT
>CAOJXI010000143.1 GCA_948465665.1 uncultured Clostridia bacterium
ACCAGGGGGCTTTTGAGGAAAGCCCCCTGGACCCGAAACCTTTTTAATCCGCCCTTGCTTGTACTCATCTTAGCTTTCTCCCGCAATTTGCTTTATCGAACTCATGTTATATAATTAAAATTTCCAGTAATATACCCCTCCAGCCTTTTATCCCTTGGCATATGGAATAGTTCAGCTGTCGCGCCGGATTCCACCAGTTCCCCGGACAGGAAAAAGGCGGTTTTGTCTGAAATTCTGTTAGCCTGCCCCATGTTGTGGGTGACAATAACCCATGTGTATCTGTCCTTTAACCCGCAAATCAGAGCTTCAATTTTGTTTGTAGAAACAGGATCCAGCGCACTGGTTGGCTCATCCATCAGCAAAACGTCAGGCCCAACCGCTAAAGCCCTGGCAATACATAACCTTTGCTGCTGGCCTCCCGATAAACCCAGCGCTGGTTTTTTCAGCCTGTCTGAAACCTCGTCCCATAGAGCTGCTGCTTTCAAAGCTGCCTCTACCATGCCGTCCAATTGAGATTTAGCCCGTATCCCATGAATTCTCGGCCCATAAGCCACGTTGTCATAAACACTCATAGGAAAAGGGGTTGGCTTTTGAAATACCATTCCAACCTTTTTCCTAAGCAAAGTAACATCTGTCTTAGGGGAATATATATCCTGTTGGTCAAGCAGGATTTTGCCGGATGTTTCAATTCCATCAATTAAATCGTTCATGCGGTTTAGGGAACGCAGAAAGGTAGATTTTCCGCAGCCTGACGGCCCAATCAAAGCAAGGACTTCTTTTTCCTGAATTTCAACAGAAATGTGCTTTAACGCATGAGTTCCATGGCTCTTGCAGGACGGATCCCTATACCAAAGGTTAAAATCCTCAATTAAAAAATGGCCTTTCATATATTATCCTTTCCTATCATAAATCTGTCTGGTTAAAAAATCTGAAAGAAAATAAATCCCTAAAAGGATAAATGCCAGCACAAAGGCAATTCCAAAAGCTTCATCAATATACTTTCCGCTGGAAACTCCAAAATACATTTGGACTGTCAGTGTAGCGCCAGAAGATAGAGGATGGGTGAGCCAGTTTCCCGGAAGACGTGAAACCGCCCCCGCTGTAAAAAGGAGCGCGGCGGATTCCCCTGCAATTCTTCCTATTGCCAAAAGGATAGAAGCAGTAAGGCCCTTTTTGGCGCAGGGCAGAACAACCGTCCAAATCATATACCATTTGGCTGCCCCACATCCCAAAGAACCCTCACGGTAACTTTTGGGGACAGCGCGCAGCGCCTCCTGGCTGGTACGTATAACAATAGGAAGAACCATAAGGGATAGAGTCAGGGAACCTGTTAAAATAGAGTAACCCAGTTTCAGGGTTTCCCCAAAAAACACAGCCCCAAACAACCCATAAACAATAGAGGGGATTCCTGCCAGTGTTTCGATTGTGAAGTCAATTAGACGAACCATTTTGGCAAACCGGCGGGAAGTACCTGCATATTCATTAAGGTAAATCGCCGCCCCTATTCCAACGGGGGCGGCGATTATCAGCGTAAGGACAATGATATACAAAGTGTTAATGATACCTGGAAGGATCCCATATATGCCCTTTAGGGGACTTGGCTGGCTGAATAGAAAGGAAAAGCTGACTTTTGAGATTCCCCGAATGGCGATATAAAAGAGCATTGACGCTAAAACAGTAATTGTAAAAGCAAAACAGAGGGTTACAGCTCCTTTTGCAGCCGTATCAAATAAACGTTTATGATGGGGGAATTTATCAGGCATTAGAGCCGCCTCCTTTTTTCAGCATGGATTCTAGGAAAAGGTTTAAAAACAGGACAAATACAAATAACACAAGTCCAATGGAAAAAAGGGCCTGCCGATGAAGTCCGCTGGAATAACCCATTTCCGTTACAATCCCGGTTGTCAAAAAGCGGACGCTGTGAAAGGGTAACGGGAGATTTACCGCATTGCCGGAAACCATCATAACCGCCATGGCTTCCCCTATTGCCCTGCCAATCCCTAATACAGCCCCAGACAAAATTCCTGGCTTTGCAGCGGGAAGGACTATCTTAAAAATTGTTTCCATCTTTGTGGCGCCTAAAGCTAAGGAAGCTTCCCGAAGTTCTCCTGGAACAGACTGGATAGAAATTTCGCTGATGTGGATTACAGTGGGAAGTATCATAACCGCCAAAACAACCACAGCAGAAAGCAGGTTTGCACCACCTGTAAACGTATGGGAAATGTTTCCCCGAAAGATAAAGTTTTCCAATCTCCGCACCAATGGTGTTAAAAGTACAACTCCAAGCAGCCCATAAATGACAGAAGGGATTCCAGACATAAGCTCGATGGCAGGGCGGACAGCCCGATAAAGCCATTTTGGGGAAAGCTCTGATAAAAAAACCGCTGTAAGCACTCCAACCGGCACTGCAAGTAAAACTGAAAACAGTGTTCCAGCAATAGAGGAAAGGATCATTGGAAAAATACCAAAGGATGGCTGAGGGGAAGCAGGATTCCAACTGGTTCCAAAGAGAAATTTTATCAGCCCGATTTTCTGAATAGCTGGTATGCCTGCAAGAACCATATAGATAGAAATTCCCAATACGGCAGCCACAGCAGAAATCCCACAGAAGGTAAAAATCCAATACATCAGGATATCCCATAAATAATAGGTGCTTCTGGCATTGATAAAAAGGGAATTCCCGCAGGACTTCAGGTTTTCCGCTGTAATGGAAATATTCTTTTTTGTACTTGGCTGGGATACATATTTTACCAATGTTTATCACCCCTTTGGCGTGCTTTTTATGTGATTGGAATCAAGTTTTGAGATTGGATGATTTCCTGTCCTTCATCGCTCAATACATAGTCCAGAAAAGACTGTGCTTCCGGTTGGAGCTGCTCCCCCTTCCTTGTCACCATGAGCAGCGGGCGTGACAGGAAATATTCCCCAGTATATATTTTTTCCTTAGAGGGTTCTACCCCTTCAAGGGATATTTTTTTCGTTTTCTGATTTGCCTCTGCAGCTTCCAGCGAAACATAACCAATTGCTTCAGGTGTTGTTTCTACTGCAATTTTAATTCCACCGGAAGAATCCTTTTCCTGTCCATATGTACATTGACCAGATATTCCTAAAAGTTCCTCAAACGCGTTGCGTGTTCCTGAAGCGGTATCCCTGCCTATAACAACAATAGGGGAATCTGCTCCGCCAGCTTCTTTCCAATTACGAATTTTTCCGGTGTAAATATCTGATAGCTGCCCGAAAGTTAAATCTGTTATCGGATTATCTGGGTGGACAATGACTACAATACCATCAATTGCTATTATTACAGCATCTAAAGAAGCCTTTTCGCCTGCGTATAGTTCGCGGGAAGATGTTCCAATATCGGCTTTGCCTTCTGCTGCGTCGCGTATCCCCTGGCTGGAACCGCTGAACTGTGGTATAACAGATACATCTGCGTTCTGTTCCATAAAGCCTTCGCTTAATGCCTGGATGACTTCCTCCATTGAGGTCGAACCGGATAAAGTAATAACTGCCTGGATAGGGGGCTTTTTATGGCAGCCTGATGCAAAGAATATGATAAATGCAATTATAGATGTGGTTAATTTGAGTAATTTCATGGATTTTCGCCCCTCTTTTGTTGGAATAGAAGTAAAGAATGGAAGCTCTGTTTTAATGTGAAATCGATAAAGCATAGACGCGGGGGATAAGCTAAGATGAGTGAAAGCTAGGGCGGATTAAAAAGGTTTCGGGTCCAGGGGGTTGTGCAGCGGAGCTACACTCCTCAAAAGCCCCCTGGTCGTGCCCGCAGGCGCGAAATACCCCAGCTCACTGAAGGCAAACGGAAAGCTTGCCTAAGAGACGATAACTAAACCACTTCGTCCAACTCCGCAGAGTTGGACAAAACCTCCAAGTTTCCGCTTACAGCCATCCAGCAAACCAACGGTTTGCCATGATGGCGTACCGAAAGCCAGAAACTGTAAAATCCAAAGGAGCCTTTTATCGAGCTCATATTAATTTTATGTAACTGCATGGAAAAACAGCACATCCCAATAAAAAAGGCATATGTCCTATTTATAGGACATATGCCTTTAATCACATCAAAGGGGAGAAAACCCTCATAATCATACGCATAAATCTGACAGGCCATTTCACAGCCCTACAGTCTTCCAGGGTAATTTTCCGGCACAAATTCAATGTATCCAAAAAGTCCTGTTTAGCATCTAAAACTGCCTGTGTTTTATACATCCAAACCGCGCACTCAAAATGCAGATATAAACTGCGGTAATCCAGGTTAATCGTGCCTACAATTCCAATTTCATCATCCACAGCCACTACTTTGGAATGAATAAACCCTGGCGTGTATTCATATATATGAACGCCGCTTTCAATTAACAATGGGTAGTAAGCGCGGGTCATTGTATGAACATACCATTTATCCGCAACCCCAGGAGTAATAATCCGTACATCAACCCCGCTTTTAGCAGCCAGACGAAGGGCGGTAACAGTTTCATTGTCCATAATCAAATAAGGTGTTTCAATATAAATGTATTTTTGCGCCCTGGAAATGGCATTAAGATAAACCTGCTCCCCAACAGGTTCCCCATCTATGGGGCTGTCGCAATAGGGGGTAAAGAAACCATCCTCATGAAAACTTTCCGGGTGATGGATGTGGGGACGGTATTTTTCATAATCATCCTCAGTTGAATTAAGGAAATTCCACATGGTCAGAAACATAATGGTAAAATTCCATACTGCGTCCCCTTTTATCATAATCCCTGCATCTTTCCAGTGGCCATGCTTTTCATATTGGTTAATGTATTCATCTGCCAGGTTTATCCCTCCTGTAAAGGCAGTATGCCCATCAACAATCACAATTTTTCGGTGGTCACGGTTGTTCAGGCTGGAGGACAGCACTGGCCGGAACGGATTAAAGATCCTACAGTGAATTCCCATATGTTCCATTGTTTGATCGTATTTGTAGGGAAGCGTATTTAAGCATCCAACATCGTCATAAATGAGGCGGACATCTACGCCTTCCAAAGCTTTCCGGCGTAAAATTTCTAAGATATCCCCCCACATTTGTCCACCTTCAATAATGAAAAATTCCAGGAAAATATAGTGATTCGCATTTTCAAGTTCCTGCTTTAATTGGCTGAAAAAGTTCTCTCCTGGAGATAAATACTTTCCAGAGGTATTTTTACAGGTGGGGAAGTGAGCATATTTTGTTAAATAGGCAGCTTGGCGCGCTGCATTTGGGGACTTCCGCTGAAGCTCCTTCGTAATTTGCTCATCCTGGTGCAGTTCCTGCCGTGTACGCTTGTCAATAAATAACAATTTGTTGCGAAATCTCCGGTTAGTTGAAGTTTTGCCAATGGTCAGATAGAAAAACCCCCCAAAAATTGGGACTAAAAGAATGGGGGTAATCCATGCAAGCTTATAGGCAGGATTCATTCGATTGTCATTTAAAATGTAGAGAACAACCGCAATACTCAGCAAAACGAAGAAAATATAAAAGTATACAAAACTGGTAGAGAACCTCCAGATAATAATACCGAAAACGCTTAACTGCAAAAGGAGTGAAAAACTGACGATGAATGTCCTGCTAAATAGAAAACGAAAGATAGTCTTAATAACAGCTCTCTCCTTTTCTGAATAAAATTACTGGTAGAAGATTTATACATTCCCGTCCTACAACATTAAAACATCCCCCATAAGTACCCAAGCAATACAAATGGAAAAAAGATAACTAACAATAATATATCCCCTTCTTGCCCGAAGGGAGGGAGCATTTTTAGAAAGCCCCCAAACAGTAATACATGTAGCAGCCAGTCCAATAAATATAACGCCACATCTCAAAAATGGAACTGAGACTGGAACACCCATCCCCCGAAGGGCAGCAGCAATAGGCCCGCTTAAAATCCTGGCGACAGGAACCATCCCCAGGGGAAGGGTCATGACAGCATAATTTAGTTTCCTTCCACGGAAAAAAACGCCTGCCATCATAAGAATTAAAAGGATAATTGCCCAAGATTCCATCAGCATATATAACTCGCCTTTCCCTAAAAGAGTACATCCTGCTGGAAAAATTATTTAAAACAATCCTCGAAAACACTACCTGCCTTATCAAAGTCATTGCCAACAATAAGAGCAACATAATTTCCATGGCTGGTTATCACAGCGTTTTCCGCCTTGTATGATTCGGTTGGGGAATAACCTTCAAATTCCTTTTTGCGGTTGTCAACCCGGTCTTTTAAAATGGTTTCCGCTTCGGAAAGATAACCTTTATCTGAAAGCTTTACAACAACAATTTCATCGGCAACAGAAGGAAAATCGGTTACATAGACTGTAAATTCCGCTACCTTTTCCGAATCAAAGCTGTACCATCCTTCTACCATGGCATCTGAAGCCTGTATCATTGAGTATTCCCATTCCAGTTCGCTTTTCAGTTTTTCTACGATATCTGAAATAGGTACATCCTTATCATTGCTGGCAGTATCCCTGCTGCACCCGGAAAATACACATACTATTCCTGCAATCCCCAGCATAATCGCCAAGGTTTTCAAAAAACGCTTCATTTTAACTCGTTCCCTTCTAAAAATTATTTATTTTAACGTGAGTTCGATAAGGGGTTTTCTCTTAATTGTAAGATTATCGGTCATAGGTACGCCATCATGGCAAACCGTTGGTTTGCCGGATGGCTGCAAGAGAAAATTTGGAGGTTTTGTCCAACTCTGCGGAGTTGGACGAAGCGGAAGAAGCCCGCCTAATGGGGCTGCCCGCCCGAAGCTGGTACCAATCCCAATCTTATCCCACCCCCGAAGCAATTCCAGCGGGCTTTTGATTTTAAATACTGACGAAATGGTTAATTAACAGCCTCTTAGGTGAGGTTTACGTTTTCTTTCAGCCTGCTGGGGTATTTCGCGCCTGCGGGCGCGACCAGGGGGCT
>CAOJXI010000144.1 GCA_948465665.1 uncultured Clostridia bacterium
CCCGGCAAGGGCCTTTTTAGGAAAGGCCCCTTGACCCCAAACCTTTTTAATCCGCCCTAGCTTGTACTCATCTGAGGTCACTCCCGCTACCTTGCCTGACCAAACCTATAAATCCAACATAATTTGCATGAATTTCACGCGGCACAAAAGAAACAGTCATACTTTTTTCATAAAGATACAGTATAATGAAAGCGTAGACAGCAGAAAGAGAGAATCACTCCAACTTGAAAATTTGACAGGAAGGAGACAAATAATGAAACGAGCAACTGTTGGAAAAGACAGTGAAGACCGCAAAGCTACAGTGGTATGTGTTACAGACCAATTCCAATGCGAAAGGATTATACGTGCAGGCCGGTCAATCGCAAATTTGTCTGATACAAGCCTTTTAGTGGTAAGCGTATCCCCGATTGACGCAACATCCCAAAGCGGGGAAGCTATTGAGCATCTGTTTAAGGTGTCACAGGAAAACGACGCAGAAATGTCCGTTTTTTACTCTGACAAGGTGTTAAAAACATTAACGACATTTATTAAGAAAAAACATGCAGTCAACGTAGTAACAGGTATGCCTCGGCAGGGGAATTCAATCTTATCAAAGATGTGGGAAAAACTGGGTGGAGTGTCATTTTTCACAGTAGACGAAAACGGAGAATTTGTAAACGTAACACAATTTAAAAGCGGGAATGAAATTGCATAATCCCCAAGAAGCCTAAAGGGCAGATAGAATGTTTATGGGGAACGGGGAGGAAAAAGGCATGAGAGAAGAAGCAGGACGGTTCCTTTCAAAAGACGGCGTAACTTCAGTATCCTATCTGATATGGCTCCCAGACGGGCCGATAAAGGGTACTGTGCAGATTGTCCATGGAATGTGCGAATATAAAGAACGTTACAAAGACTTTATGGCTTTTCTGACAGACCATGGCTACGCCTGCTGTATCCATGATCACCTGGGCCATGGTGAGACGGCGGCATCGCCTGAAGACCTGGGATATTTCGGGGAAAATTATGGCTGGAGATACCTTGTTGACGATACAGCCCGGTTCTGCGAAATGGTTCAGGCCCGGCAGGAACACACAGGCAAACCTTATATTTTGTTTGGCCACAGTATGGGTTCCTTTGTTGCCCGGCTTGCAGCGGTTTCCCTTGCCCCAAGGCTTAACGGCGCGATTTTCTGCGGCACAGCCGGCGAGCATTTGGCAGGCGCCGCGGCTCTGAAATTGGTGGATAAGGTGATCCAGTCAAAAGGTTCCAGGTATCGTCCTGCTATGGTGGATAAAATGATGTTTGGGACATATAATAACCGCTTCAGGCCAGTGTATACGGGCAAGGAATGGCTGAGCCGCAATGCAGCGGTTGGATATGCGTTTTCAAAAGACCCGATGTGCAATTTTACCTTTACAGCAGCAGCGTTCCGCGACCTTCTGGAATTAAACCGGAAATCAAATGAACCCCACTGGTTCCAAACAATGGATCATGACCTGCCCGTTTATTTCATTGCGGGCGGGAGCGACCCAGTGGGAGGATATGGAAAGGGAGTTGCCCAATCTGCCCGCAGGCTGAGAAAGGCAGCGGGACAAAAGGCGGGGCTGGTATCCTTAAAACTTTATCCGGGTGCGCGCCATGAGCTTTTAAATGAGCTTAATCGGAAAGAGGTTTTCCAGGATATTTTGAATTGGATTGATAAAATAGGTATACAGGCATAAAAAGGTTCCGGGTTCAGGGAGTTTTTAGAAAAAACTTCCCGAACCCGGAATTTTTTGCTTTGGACTTCTGCCTGTAAATGGTGCATCTACTTTAGAAAAATCATTAGACAGTTGGTTTCTGGGGCAACTCTTACACCTTCCGGCATATCTTTACAGGATGCGCCTTTAACCTCTGCAATCTTCTCTAATGATACGCCGCGCAGGCAAAGAAAAACTTTTTCCCATTGACCGTCCAAACGGACTGAAATTTTTCCATCTGCCCGCTGGACATCCGCTGTAAGGCAAACATCCCCATCTGCTCCGCATAACTTGCAGAAGGCATGATCTTGAATCTCAAATAGGTTTAAAATGACCCCATCAATATAGTTATAAACAAAATCCCCTTGAAAGTCCCCTATAGGAAGGATAGAATTTTCACGGACAAACAACGGCAGGCTGAAATAGTCAAAAGTTTCACGGAAGAACCTTCCGCCATCCACTGTTTTCCCAGAAAGCAGATGCGTCCACCTGCCGTCCGGCAAATACCATTCTGCTGTTCCATCCTCTGAAAACACCGGAGCAGCTAAAAGGGAATCCCCAAGCATATATTGCCTGTCCAAAGGCAGACAGCCAGGGTCACGGGGGAATTCCATAAACATAGGACGCATAACAGGAATACCGGTTTCTGCACAGACCTTTGCCTGGGAATAAAGGTAAGGCATTAAAGAACCTTTCAGCCGGACAAAGAAATGAACCACGTCAACAGATTCTTCGTCGAAAAGCCACGGGACGCGGTAGGAACTGCTCCCATGGAGGCGGCTGTGGGTAGAGAGCAAACCGAAAGCAGCCCAACGCTTATAAATATCCGGTGTTGCAGTATTTTCAAAGCCGCTGATGTCATGGCTCCAAAACCCAAACCCGCAGCAGGCCAGGGAAAGCCCGCCCCGAAGGGTTTCCGCCATAGACTGATAGGTTGCAGAACAATCGCCGCCCCAGTGGACAGGAAATTGCTGCCCCCCAGCGGTGGCAGAGCGGGCAAAAACAGCGGCCTGCCCTTTCCCAAGGCGGTTTTCCAACAGGGAGAACACAGTTTGATTATATAAGCAGGAGTAATAATTGTGCATTTTCAGCGGGTCTGCCCCGTTAGAATAAACGGCATCAAAGGGAATTCGCTCACCAAAATCTGTCTTAAAGCAGTCTACCCCCATGTCCAGCAAATGGGAAAGTTTTTCCTGATACCATTTACAGGCGTTTGGGTTTGTAAAATCGACAAATGCCATGCCTGGCTGCCATTCGTCGCACTGGTAGATGGAACCGTCCTGTTTTTTCAGGAAATACCCTTTTTCTGCCCCTTCCTGGAATAATGCGGAACATTGGGCAATATATGGGTTAATCCAAACACAGATTTTCAGTCCCCGGCTTTTTAAACGGCGAAGCATCCCTTCCGGGTCGGGGAATTGGACAGGATCCCACCGGAAGTCGCACCAATGGAACGCCTCCATCCAAAAGCAGTCAAAGTGGAATACCTGTAAAGGAATATCCCTCTGCGACATACCATCCAGGAACGAGGAGACTGTTTTTTCGTCGTAAGAGGTGGTAAAGGATGTAGACAGCCATAGGCCGAAACTCCACGCCGGAGGAAGTGCAGGCTTTCCGGTCAGCAGGCAGTAACGGGAAACGGCTTCTTTTGGAGTATCCCCGGCGATAATATAATATTGCAGGGATTCCCCCTGTGTGATGAACTGCGCATGGGAGACATTTTCCGCTGCCAGGGAAAATTCTACTGGCCCGCTGTCGTCAACCAGCACGCCATAACCCCGGTTAGACAGAAAGAAAGGTATATTCTTATAAGCCATCTGGGAGTTCGTGCCGCCATCGCCGTTATACATAATGGTTTCCTGCCCGTTTTTAGCAAAAGGGGTAAACTGTTCCCCTAACCCATAAAGGTTTTCGCCTACCTGTAATTGGAGCTGTTCCCGAAAGAAGGTATTTCCCTGGGGCGTGGGGCACTGCCAGAAAGCACAATCCGCATCTAATGCTTTCCGCGCCGCCGCATAGGAAGGACGTTCTTTGGCATATGCGGTATTGTGCCATCCGCTTTGGGTCAGGAATTTTCCGTTATAGGTAAAGCGGGCGCAGAATTTTCCCTTTTTATCCAGTTCTACCTTTAAAGGCCCGGAAGACAGGGAACAGCTTTCAGGTGTATCTGTTATTTCCGGCTGGAAAGATGGGTCGCGTTGGAGCTGAAACAGCCGTTCCGGGTCTGTCCCTTCATAGTGGGTAACTGTCACCTGTATGATTCCTGGAAACGGCGCGCGGTATTGGATGGTAAAAAGTGGGCCCTGGAGGGTTTGCCCCCGGCTTTGAATCGTAGTTCTGGCTGCATATACCGTCAAGACAGAATCATCTGTTTTTGTGCTGTAAACCTGTTCGGGATAGGAAATAGTATATTCCTGGGCGGTTTTCCAAAATCCGTCGGTTAAACGAGTCATTAGCTGCCTCCCTGTACAAATTACCTTTTGTTGTTTACTTCTTCTTCGCCCCTGGACATAGCGGAACATCCGGTACGTATCATTTTCAGGATAGGGTAGGGTTTCAAAATTGCAATAAAGGAATCCAGTGTATGGGAATCCCCGGTCAGTTCCAGGATAAACACATCCCCGGTCACATCCATAATACCTGCCTTAAACATATTGGCGATATCCACCAGGGCGCCGATCTGCCCTTGTGAAGCGCGGACTTTTACCATTAGGTGTTCCCTTACAACAGAGGTATCACGGTCAAGCACCTTTACATGGAGGATGTCAATTAATTTTTCCAACTGGGATTTTACCTGGTCGATTACGTCCTCATTGCCCTGTACAACAATGATAATCTGGGTTATGGCGGGGTCTTCCGTCTGGGCGGCAACAATACTGATAATATTAAAGAAACGTCTGCTGAGAAGCCCGGAAATACGGACTAAAACACCCTCATGGTTATTGACTAAAACGGACAGAATATATTGTTTTTCCATATTATTTTACCTCCATGGCTCCATCATCTATGGAAAGGAGCGGTTCTTCAACAGAATTCCCAGCCGGCACCATGGGAAGAACATTCAAGTCGCGGTCTATGACACATTCTATCAATACTGGAACCTGTTGGTGCAGGGCTTCTTTCAAAACAGGCTCGATATCGCTGCGGGAAGCGATCCGATAGCCCTTGATTCCAAAGGCTTCCGCCAGCTTTAAATAATCTGTTGTTTTTTCCAATGTGGTCTGGGAAAAGCGGTGGGCATAGAAAAGCTTCTGCCATTGGCGAACCATTCCCAACACTTCATTATTAAATACCATTTCAATAATGGGGATATTATGCTTGGCGGCAGTAGAAAGCTCGTTCAGATTCATATGGAAGCTTCCGTCGCCAGCAACATTTACAACAGTACGGTCTGGGCAGGCCATTTTCGCACCCATAGCCGCGCCTAAGCCGAATCCCATTGTCCCCAGCCCGCCGGAGCTGATAAACTGCCTTCCATGGCAGAAGGTATAATATTGGGCTGCCCACATTTGATGCTGCCCTACTTCCGTTACAATTGTAGCGTTGGAATCGGTCAGGCGATTGAGGGTTTCCAGGATTTCCTTTGGCGTGGCAGAGTCGGGGTTTGATGCTGTCTGAACAAGGGGATAGGTCTCTTTCCATTGCGCAATACTCTCCATCCATTCCTGATGGGACTGGCGCTCCATCCTTTGACAGAGAATTTCAAGTATCTGTTTGGCGTCCCCGCGGATTTTCCTGGTAATATGGATATTCTTATTAAACTCGGCGGGGTCAATATCAATATGAATAATCTGTTTGCCCTTTGCAAAATTCCCCGCGTTGCAGAGCACCCGGTCAGAAAAACGGCTCCCAACTGCGATAAACAAATCACATTCCTTAATAGCGAGTGAGGAGGCTTTGGTTCCGTGCATCCCCAGCATCCCCATATATCGTGGATGCCTTTGGTCAAAGCCGCCTTGGCACATCAAACTGCATGAAACAGGCGCATCCAGTTTTTCCGCAAACTCTGCAAGCTGCTGTTCTGCACCGCTGGAAATAATCCCGCCGCCTGCATACAGAAAGGGCCGCTTGCTTGTTTGCAGCATATACAATACCTGGCTGATGTCTTCTTCCTCCATATGCGTATTCATAGAAAAATCTTTGGGCGGGCAGGGTTTATACTCATACATTGCTGCTGTAACGTCTTTGGGGATATCTACCAGGACAGGGCCTTTCCTTCCGCTGTTGGCAATATAAAACGCCTCGCGAAGCATTTTTGCCAGGTCTTCAATCCGTTTTACCAGAAAATTATGTTTCGTGACAGGGATGGTTACGCCGGTAATGTCTACCTCCTGAAAACTGTCCAGCCCTAACAGGCTGCAAGGGACATTTCCCGTTATTGCCACTAATGGGACAGAATCCATATATGCTGTTGCGATCCCTGTTACCAGGTTTGTTGCCCCGGGGCCGGATGTGGCGATACACACCCCCGTTTTTCCACTGGCGCGGGCATAGCCGTCCGCTGCATGGGCTGCCCCCTGTTCATGGGCTGTCAAAATATGCTTGATTCGTCCGGTTTGGGTATAGTCATACAGTGCATCATATATATTTAACACCTGCCCTCCCGGATAACCAAATACTGTATCTACCCCTTGCTCCAATAAACATTCACAGATGATCTGCGCTCCCGTTAAACGCATCATTGATTACCTCCTGTTTTTTTCTTTTTAGCTGCGGAGTCATAATAAAAAGCCCCCGCCCCTTCTTCAGAGACGGAGACTGTTTTCGTTCCCGCGATACCACTCTGTTTGCTGCCAGCTTTTGCCGACAGCCACTTACGCGTCTAACAACACGTTTCCCTTTAACGGTGGAATTCCGTTCTCGCTTACTGGGTTTCCGGTTCAGCTTGACTGCTCCGAGGGGATACGACGTTAGCTTTCCTGCCGATTTTCACCATATGTCGGCTCTCTGTGAAGGGTATGGCTAACGCCAGGGCCTCATTAACGCATTTGTTATTATAAAGAATATCGTATATGGTGCCGTTTTGTCAAGAGGAAATTTAAAGTTTTAATAATACGGGTTCGATAAAGCTGATTTGCGGGGATAAGCTAAGATGAGTATAAGCTGGGGCGGATTAAAAAGGTTTCGGGTCCAGGGGGCTTTCCTCAAAAGCCCCCT
>CAOJXI010000145.1 GCA_948465665.1 uncultured Clostridia bacterium
TGGCTTTAAGCCTGCTGGGGTATTTCGCGCCTGCGGGCGCGACCAGGGGGCTTTTTAGGAAAGCCCCCTGGACCCGAAACCTTTTTAATCCGCCCCAGCTTGTACTCACCTTAGCTTTTCCCCGCAGGTTAGCCCCCCTTCATTGTTCCTTACAGGGCTAAAAAGAATTTGTATTTTTTAGAAAGAAAGAATTGCAAAACTATGAATTATATTGTATAATGTATTCTGGTAAGATTTCAGCGAGAAATCGTTGGCAGATTCGACCAATCTAAGAGCCTGTTTAGAATCTCCCCGCGCACGTCTTAGCGGCGTATTTTCCGCCCAGACTGCGTTAAAAATCCTTGTAATCCGTCAGGATTACTGCGAATTTTTGCCTTGCTGGGCAAAAAATCCGCTCGCTAGTCCGCACACGTTGAGATCCTAAACAGGCTCTTAGGGCGGGCAGCCCCATTAAGCGGGCATCTTCCTCTTTGTCCAACTCCGCAGAGTTGGACAAAGCTAAAAGTTTCCTCTTGCAGCCATCCAGCAAACCAACGGTTTGCCATGATGGCGTACCTAAGAGCCTGTTTAGAATCTCCCCGCGCACGTCTTAGCGGCGGATTTTCCGCCCAGACTGCGTTAAAAACCCTTGCAATCCGTCAGGATTGCTGCGGTTTTTGCCTTGCTGGGCAAAAAATCCGCTCGCTAATCCGCACACGTTGAGCTCCTAAACAGGCTCTAAATCCCAAAGGTAAGGAGATAGGAATTTTATGAATGTTGATTGGATGTTTGCCCTTACAGTACTTGTAACCGGCGTATTAGTAGTTTTCCTGGTATTGGTAATGCTGGTTGTACTGATAATGCTGATGGGTAAGGTAGTCGGCAGTTTCGGTAAACAGGGAGGTTCTTCAGCATCCGGCGGCAAAGCGTCCCCCCAGGTTCAGTCTGCTCCAAAGGCTGCTGCACCTGTGGCAAAACCCCAGCCTAAACCTGCTGTGCAGGCTGATGATGGTGTCGGCGATGAAGTAATTGCAGTTATCAGCGCAGCGATTGCAGCAATCATGCAGGATGAAGGCGTTCCAGCCGGCTCTTATACAGTGAAGAGCGTCAAACGGGCACGGGAAGCGCGTCCGGCATGGGCAATGGCTGGTATGCAGCAAAACACACGCCCGTTTTAAAGGCCGTGGACGGTTTATCAAGGAAAGGACGGATGAGATATCATGTTTTCTACCATTGTCGGAACCATCTCTGAAATCCTGACAAATTCAGGCTTTTGTCAGGTTCAATGGCAGCAGTTGGTCATGTTGCTGATTTCTATGGTTCTTATTTATCTGGCAGTAGCCAAGGGGTATGAACCGCTTCTTCTTCTGCCGATTGCTTTCGGTATGTTGCTGGCAAACCTTCCTATGGCTAACCTCTCCTCTTATAATGAGGGAAGCTTGATTTATTATCTCTATCAAGGCGTTAAAATGGGCATTTATCCACCTCTCATTTTCTTGGGTATCGGATGTATGACCGATTTCGGCCCCCTTATCGCCAATCCTAAGAGTTTTCTTTTAGGTGCGGCTGCCCAGGGTGGTATTTTCCTCACCTTTATTGGCGCTTTGGCTTTGGGCTTTAACCCTCAGCAGGCTGGTTCTATTGGTATTATCGGCGGCGCTGACGGCCCGACCGCTATCTTTACCACCAGCAAGCTGGCTCCTGAACTGCTTGGCTCCATTGCTGTAGCTGCTTATTCTTACATGGCTTTGGTTCCTATCATTCAGCCTCCTATTATGAAGCTGCTTACCACTAAAAAAGAACGCAGCATTGTTATGGGGCAGCTCCGTCCTGTTTCCAAGCTGGAAAAAATCGTTTTCCCCATCATGGTGACAATTATTGTTTCCTTTATTGTTCCAGATTCTGCTGCTCTTGTTGGCATGTTGATGCTTGGCAACCTCTTTAAAGAATCTGGTGTTGTTGACCGTCTTTCTAAAACTGCCCAGAATGAATTAATGAATATTATAACAATTTTCTTGGGCGTTTCCGTTGGCGCTACTGCTACCTATGACCACTTCCTCGTTCCTGAAACTTTGAAGATTATCGTTTTGGGGCTGATTGCGTTCTGCTTTGGTACTGCTTGCGGTATTTTGTTCGGTAAATTGATGTATATCTTTACTGGCGGGAAGGTTAATCCTTTGATTGGTTCTGCTGGCGTATCTGCTGTTCCAATGGCTGCACGTGTTGCTCAGAAAGTTGGACAGCAGGAAGTTCCTACAAATTACCTCCTTATGCACGCTATGGGCCCTAATGTGGCAGGCGTTATTGGTTCTGCTGTTGCTGCCGGTGTGTTGATTAATATTCTTGGATAAATTCCAGATATAGAAAACTTAAAGCCCGCTCGTTCAAACGAGCGGGCTTTTGTTTTGAAAGGTTGTGGAAAGGTCTGTTCAAGCATCCCAGGAAGAGGTATAGATTTGTTTGGCTAACTGCTCCAGTATATCAAACATCCTTGGGGAAGCCCTTTCCAGAGGGGCTAAAGGCATTTCAAACATTTTATCCTGCTGTACGGCTTCCCAGCCCCCAAAATCGGCTGACTGCTGGATATCCTCTTTGGAAATACGATCCCCAAATAAAACCAAATCCGGCTGTTCCCCGGAAATATCTCCTGACTCCGCTAAATTAACCAGCCCCAAGATTGACAGGATTTCATGAAAGAAAGAACCGCCTGTTGCAATAATCCCGTTGGGGTCTATCACAAAAACAGCGGAAAGGGTGTCCCCTAAAGGGTCTTCCGAAACCTTCTCCTGCAATACCGAAATCTGCTGGGAGTATAAATCCGCAAGCATTTTTCCCGTTTCAGCCCCTGTAGAGGAGCCGTCCATTAAAATACAAATATCGCGGTACAGGTTCAGGACTTCAGAAAAATCCTGGGGGGCGCTGATCTCCACAATTTCAATGTCCAGATTCATTAAATCCCAGTAGTCCTCCTGCTGTAAAGGGGTTTCTGTAATAAGGTAATCAGGGCTGATTTCCTCAATTTGTTCCAAATCTGGCAGCAAAGAAGTCCCGCACTGCGGCAGGCCGAAGACCATTTCAGGGTAATCGCAAACGTCGCTTACGCCGAAAAGCCGGTCGCCGTATCCAAAAGCACAGAGCAGCTCTGTCACAGCAGGGGAAAGGGACACCACCCGGACAGGCTGGGATTCTGCTTCGATTCCAAATACCTCAACTGGATACTCTGCCACTTGAGGCGGAAGGGATTCCGGCAAAGAACTGCTGCTGTCCGATGATAAAGAGTTGTCCCTTCGGCATCCCGCCAAAGGCAAAGATAAGCACAATCCAAGCATCCCCAGCCAAAATAACCCAGTTCGTCGCTGAGACATGGCGGAACCCCCCTTCTTTTTCTGTTAGTGATTTGCTGCTTTCCCCTCTGTCCGGCCTGTATGGAGTGAAACCCAGTCGAAATTTTCCCCACGGCTTGCAAGGGAATGTACATGGTCGATAAACTGCTTTGCACAGCGGGGAGAAAAATTTGCTTTGCGCATTGCCCAGATATTGGCTTCCTCAAGGAGCTTTTCTTCTGGAACAGACAACCCCTTGTCTTTTGCCAGGAGCAGAACGATTTCATTAAATTTCTGTCGGTTTGGGGATAAAAATGTAACCGTAATCCCGAAACGGTCTGAAAGTGACGCCGCCTCATCCAAAGTATCCGCCAGATGAACCTCGTCGCCCTCCCGCCCTGAAAATGTTTCCTTTACCATATGCCGGCGGTTTGACGTGGCGTAGATTGCCACATTGTCCGGCAGTTTTAGGGTGGAACCGTCTAAAACCGCTTTCATAGCAGTATAATTGCTGTCGTTTTCTGTAAAGGATAAATCGTCTGTAAAAATAATGAATTTTAATGGATTTTCCTCTAATAGCTCTATCAGGGGGGCGAGGTATTTTAAATGGTCTTTGGAAACCTCTATTAAACGCAGCCCCTTGTCTGCAAATTCATTTAGTACAGCCTTAACAGTGGAAGATTTCCCTGTCCCGCGGTCTCCATATAAAAGGATGTTATTGGCTTTCGTTCCTTCGAGCAGGGAAAGGGTGTTGTCTATAACGATTTTCCGTTCCCGCTCATATCCCTTCAAATCCCTGAGCCGGATTCCGTCCGGGTTTTGAACCGGGTCAAGGTTTATCCTGCCATCCTGTCCCGCTGCCAGCAGAAAAGAACGGTATTGGGCATAAATGCCATAACCATGCAGGCGTGCAAACTCCGCAAAGAATTTAATATCTTCCCCCCAGTTTTTCAAATGGGCCGGGGGCAGGTTGTCATAATTTGGGAGGCTTGAAAACATGTCCCCATAACTGGGGTAAGCGCTGGATAGGTTGTCCTTAATATCCTCTGCCGTGATAGCAGCCCCGTACCACAGCGTTTCCAAATCGCGCGTTGCGGCTGAATAGATATTTTCAGACAGGGTAGATAATTCCCCCCGCGCTGCCCGGCGGGTAAAAATATTGTCGCTGTACAGGGCAGTATGGTATAGGTATTCTGTTAAATCCCCGCTGCTTTCGCTCCCGGCAAGTAGCGAATAGAATTCTGCATACTTTTCCGCAGCCTCATATACATCGCTGAACTGTTCTGAAAGCAGGGAGATTAAATTCCTGATAACAGGGTCTTTAGCTGCTTCACGGTAAACGGTCAGGGAGGACAAACGGAATTTTGTTTCCTGGATCTGCTTCATGTTTCTGGCTCCTTTATACGTCTCATTTTTACAAAAATCAGAAAATTATGTTTCATCGGAAAGGGAAACATATAGTTTCTCCAACTGCTGGCGGCGTTTATCCGCCAGCCCTGCCTCTTCCTCAAAAAGTTTTGCTGTTTCTTCTGCCCCATCATGCCGGGCTTCCTTGGCAAAGAGGACAAATAATTCCGACGCTTTATAGGCTTCATAATCAATCATCTCTTTTAACAGGGACAATGCTGGTCTTTTTTCTGTTTCTGGATAGCGTGCCATAAACAAAAGCGCTGCTGCTCTGTCAGCATGAAGCCCGCGCTCCTGGGAAATTTCCTTGCAGCCGTCCTTTTCCGCAATACAGGCCATAGCTGTGCTCAAACAGCTTTCTGCCATAAAGGCTGCTTCCAGGTTTGCGTCAGTCTTAGGGGAATATTGAATTTCCATTTATATCATTCCTTGATTTCCAGGCTTCTGAAAAAGTCCTGGATTTTTTCTGCATCAGCTGCTACAGAACCTTGAACCAGATCAGCCGCGCCGCCGCCCCGTCCCTGTAAAGCGGAGTTCAAAGCTTTCCCATAGCTGCGGATATCTATATCTGTACTCCCGAAGGCATATTTATACCCCTGGGAATCATCCCCGGAAAAAACCGCTGCCGCCTTTGCTTTCCCACATAAAATAGAGCAGTATTGTCTGAGTTCTGCGGGAGACAATCCTGGAGCTTCCATCAAAAATAAAACTTGCTGTCCATTGGGCAGAACGGAAGCCCTGGCTTCAAAGGCTTCTTTACGGGTCTGCGCCAGTTTCTGGCGCAGGGATGCGGCTTCCTCCTGAAGCCGTTCTACGGCTGGGGCAATCTCTGACTGTTTAGCAGAAAGCAGGTTGGAAATCTGCGCCGCGCTGTCCAGAAGCTTCCCGTAATGTTCTAAAGCGCCCATCCCCATTTGGACAGTCAGCCGGACACCGCCTTTATGTTTTTGGCAGGAAACAATTTTCAACGCCCCCACTTCTCCGGTGCGGCGGGTATGTACGCCGCAGCAGGCGCAGACATCTATATCCTCTATGGTGACAATCCGCACAGGGCCTGTCAATTCCTTTTTGCTTCGATACTGCATCTGGTTTCGTGCTTCTTCCGGCGGATAGTCAGCGATAACCGGCAGATCCGCCCATATCGTCTGGTTGGAGAGACGCTCCAGCTTAGGGATATCCTCCGGGAATATCTCCCCGTTGAAGTCCACCGTTACGCCATCTGCCCCCATATGGAATCCGACATTTTCATAGCCGAAAAGTTTATGGACGATACCAGAAAGGATATGCTCTCCGGTATGCTGCTGCATCAGGGAAAGGCGGCGGTTCCAATCAATACATCCTTCTATCTCTTTCCCAATTTCTAATGAGGACAATGTAATATGTAATACTTCGCCGTCCCGCTCTTTTACATCTATCACAGGGATACCACACAAAAGCCCGTGGTCGGCAGGCTGGCCTCCGCCTTCGGGATAAAACGCGGTTTGGTCTAAAATGGTTTCCCATGTTTTGCCGTCCCTTGGATTGGTACGGCAATCGAGGATTCTTGCCGTAAAATATATTTTATGAGAATCTTCGTAATATAAACGGGTTGTTTTACTGTTTGCCATATCCATAAAAATTTCTTCCTTCCTATTAACAAGTTCTCCTTTTCTAATCTTATAGTGTAATGGTTTTTATCTTTTTTTGCAATATAATTCATATGAAATTTGTTAAAACCTGTTTGGATTTGTAGACAAAATACATTTTTTAGATGGTTTATTTCCTTGGACTGCTATAAGCTCTGTTATCATTATATCCTATAACAAAGGTTTATGACAAGCTGTATTGTCTTTACAGGGACAAAAAACAAAGTTATAATAAAGTAACGTGAGTTCGACAAAAATTTCCTTTAAATTGTAAGGTTATCTGTCTTAGGTACGCCATCATGGCAAACCGTTGGTTTGCCGGATGGCTGCAAGAGGGAACTTGGAGGTTTTGTCCAACTCTGGCGGGCTGAGTTCAGCAGAGCTGAACTCGGACGAAGCGGAAGAAGCCCGCCATAATGGGGCTGCCCGCTCTAAGCTGGTACCAATCCCAATCTTATCCCACCCCCGAAGCAATTCCAGCGGGCT
>CAOJXI010000146.1 GCA_948465665.1 uncultured Clostridia bacterium
GGGCCGCTTAAAATTTTTTATATTTTTTTCGCATTTACTCTTGACATTTGCCAAAAGATAATCCCCTTACAAAGATGTATCCACCAAAACACTGAATGATTTATGTCGGATTTTAAGTTGTGACATAAAAGATATTATCCAGTATATTCCATCCGATAAAGATCAAAAGCTATAAATCCCGGTTGATTCTGTAAATGGCATGGGGTATAATAAAAATAGGAATACAGAACTTAATTAAGAAGATGGTAAGGAGAAACAAATGGATACAGAGATCAAAAATGCAGTCCAAGCAGCAGACAAGGATGCCCCATATGATAAAGAGGCTAAGCGTCTGTTAGGGAACAAGCATATCCTTGCCCATGTTCTTATAGCCCTGATAAGCGAATTTAAAGGAATGTCAGCCAGGGAAGCAGAAAAGTATATAGAGGGAGATGTATATATTGACGCAATACCAGTGGAGCCAGGACTGACGAATAAAGCGGCGGGAAGCCGGAAAAGCGGAGACAGGATAGTAGGGTTAAATACAGAAGATGGGGAAATTAATGAGGGAACCATCCAATATGACATCATCTTTTATGTGCGCATGAAGGATGGGACAGCACAAATCATAGTCAATATTGAGATGCAGAAAGATAAGCCGTCTGAATATAAGCTTTTGCATCGGGCAATTTTCTATGTATGTCGGTTGGTATCCTCCCAAAAGGAAAGAGAGTTTGCCAACAGCAATTTCGATGATATAAAGCGGGTATACAATATCTGGATATGTCCATATATGAAAGAGGATTACATAAAATATATACATCTGGCGAGTGAAGATATGCTGGGGAGGCATAAATTAGAGGGGACATTGGATTTATTGAACATCATGTTTGTAGGGTTAAAGGACGAATTGGCAGGGAAAGACGAGAGATACAGACTGCACCGGCTGTTAGGAACGCTGTTGTCAGAGACGCTGAAACCAAAAGAAAAGCTGGCAATTATGAAAGAAGAGTATGAAATACCAATAGAGCAGAATATTAGGAAAGAGGTTGATAATATGTATACTTTAAGTCAGCATATTGAAGAACAGGCGAAAACAGAAGAAAAGGTTAGAATAATAATGAAGATGTACCAAAAAAAATATCCTTTAGAGGAGATAGCAGAGTTAGTCGGAAAGACAATTGAGGAGGTTAGAACAGTAGTAGAAAGTAAGAGTCCTTTATTATCATAAATTATAACCATGGTTATGTTATATATCTCAAAACTACGGATCAGAAATGGTTCGTAGTTTTTTATTTGCCAAAATGAAATGTGCAGAAGGAAATAGTATGAATCGGGAAAATAAAACAGTATCCAATGTTCCGACAATGGAAATAGAAATCCAAGGGAATAAAGCAACCCTGTGCTTCGCAGAAAAACCGTCCCGGAGACAGCAGTCCGAATCAAGCAGATTCTATAGTATGAGTTCGATAAAGCAGATTTGCGGAGCGGTCAAAGACAAGTACACGCTACACCAAAAGCGCCAATTCCTTTTTAAAATTCAGCATAGCTTTTCCGCGGTGGCTGATGGAGTCTTTTTCCCCGCCGGACATTTCCGCAAAGCTTTTTTCCCCAACATAGAAAATTGGATCATATCCAAAACCGCCGCTCCCTGCCTTGGAAAAACCAATGTACCCTTCGCAGACCCCGCGGCATTGGAGCCTTTTCCCGTCAGGGAAAACACAGCAAATCGCGCTGACAAAACGGGCAGTTCTTTTTTCTTTGGGGATACCCTCCATACGTTTTAAAGCTAAATCCATGCGGTCATCATCCACAGCGCCCGCTCCTAAAATTTCTGCGCCATACCGCGCCGTATATACTCCCGGAGCCCCATCCAACGCGTCAATGCACAGGCCGGAATCATCTGCGAAAGCCGGAAGCCCGGAAGCCTGACAGATTGCGTCTGCTTTCAGGAAGGCGTTTTCTTCAAAGGTTGTCCCAGTTTCTTCTACATCTAATTCTGCGCAAACCTCCGCCCATGAGATAACCTCAACCGGAAGCCCGTCTAAAAGCCTGCGGAATTCCTCCAGCTTCCCCTTGTTTTTTGTTGCAGCAACTAATTTCAGCATCTTGATATATCTCCTTATGTGATTAACTTTCCACTGGCGTAAACAGTGCTTCTACAAACTCTTTTGGTTCAAACGGCTGCAAATCGTCCAGTTGTTCCCCAACACCGACATATTTAATCGGGATTTGCAGTTCCTGCTTAATAGCGATTACCACCCCGCCTTTTGCAGTACCGTCCAGTTTCGTTAAAATAATCCCTGTCAACCCTGCGGCTTCCTGGAAAGTCCTCGCCTGCATAACGGCGTTTTGCCCGGTTGTTGCGTCAAGCACCAGCAAAACCTCTAAATCCGCGTCGGGAGCTTCCCTGTGAATCACCCTGGAAATTTTTGAAAGCTCGTCCATAAGGTTTTTCTTATTATGGAGCCTTCCAGCAGTATCGCAGATTACCACGTCGGAACCTCTTGCTTTGCCTGCGGCAATGGTGTCGAATACAACGGCCGCCGGATCAGAGCCTTCGTTTTGCCGGATCATCTCAACCCCTGCCCGGTCTGCCCAAATCTGAAGCTGGTCGATTGCAGCGGCGCGGAAGGTATCGGCAGCCCCAAGGAGGACTTTTTTGCCGTCTGCTTTCAAATTAGCGGCCAGCTTGCCGATGGTCGTTGTTTTTCCTACCCCGTTTACGCCGATTACCAGAATTATGGAAGGCTTTGTAGAAATATGGAGGGAAGAGTCCCCATCCATCATTTCGGCAATAATCTCTTTCATTAATTCTTTAACGCCGTTGCCGTCAGGGATTCCGCGTTCTTTTACGCCCTTTCGGAGCCTTGAACAGATTTCCTCCGCAGTGGATACCCCCACGTCGGACATAATTAAGGTTTCTTCCAGCTCCTCAAAAAGTTCTTCGTCAATTGGCCGGAATGAATTAAAAATTCGTTCTACCTTCTGCATCATGGATTCTTTGGTTTTTTTCAGCCCTTCGCTGATTTTTTGAAAAAATCCCATTAGGGTTCCTCCTATATATGTTTTATAGCTTTAGCAGCTGCGTCCAATTTTTCAGCTTGTCAGAACCAAATCTTTTGCAGCTGTCCCAACCTCCAGCTTCAGCAGTTTGGAAACCCCTTCCTCCTGCATGGTAACGCCATACAAAACGTCCGCTTCCTCCATTGTGCCCCGGCGGTGGGTAATTGCAATGAACTGGGTTCCCTGGGGGCCTCCAAGCCGTTTTAAATACTGGGCGTACCGGCTGACGTTCACATCATCCAAAGCGGCTTCGATTTCGTCCAATAAACAGAAAGCTGCCGGGCGGTATTTCAGGATGGCGAAATAGATGGCAATCGCCACAAAAGCCTGCTCCCCGCCGGAAAGCAGCCCCAAATTTTTAATAATCTTCCCTGGGGGTTCCACAAAAATTTCGATGCCGCTGTCCAAAAGGTGTTCCGGCTCGGTTAATTTCAGGCTGGCGCTTCCTCCGCCAAACAGTTCCACAAAGATTTTAGAAAAGTTTTCGCTGATCTGCCGGAAACTGTCAGAAAAGGAATGTTCCATCTGGGCGGTCAAATCAAGGATTAACTTTTCCAGGTTTGTCTTAGAGGTCTGGACATCTTCAATCTGGTGTTTTAAAAAGAGGTATCTTTCATTAACCTCTTTGTATTCTTCCAGGGCAGAGAGGTTGACATTCCCCAAATCGCGAATTTTATTTTTCAGTTCTGAAAGCTCCCCCTGGGCAGCAAGCTTGTTTTCAGCAGGTTTGACCAGTTCGGCGGCTTGGGAGCGTGTAAGCTGGTATTCGTCCCACATTGCAGCTACAATACGGTCAAAACTCCCCTGCAAAGCGTTCTGCTGTTCCTCCAGCCTTGCCAGTTCCCTGGACATGGCTTCTTTTTGTTCGCTTTGTTCACGGCTCCTAGCCCTTGCCCTGGTGGTTTCGCCTTCCAGAGCCAGGCGGCGCGCCGCGTTTTCCGTAATGGATTTTTCATCTTCCTGGTTCAGCTTGGCAAACTCCTTGTCCTGTTCCTCCAGCCTGACAATTTCCTCCTGGGCGGCGGCAATCGAATCCTTCAAGGTTTTAACTTCTTCCTTTGCCCGTTCCAAGGCCCCGCTTTGATCGCTCTGCTGCTGTCCAAGGCGTTCTTTTTCCTGTTGATGGAGCTGTATTTGCCCGGCAATCTGGGTTCCTTCTATCCGTTTTTCATTTTCCTGGGCGGAACAGCTGTCAATCTGTTCACGTAAAGACTGCCGCAGGGAATCGTTGGCAACTTCCTTTTCGGCAATTTCAGACAACCGCCCGCGATATTGGAGAAGCACCTGGTCTGCATTTGCGTTGCGGGAATCCAGTTCTTCCATTCTAGCCTGTGTTTCTTTAAGTTCTTTTTGAATTAAAGCTTCCTGACGCTCCAATTCAGCAAAGCTTTGTTGGATTCTGGCTTGTTCAGACTGCCCGCGGATCATATCCTCCCTGGCAATTCTGAGCTGCCCTTCTGCTTCTACCCGCTTCTGCTCCAACTGTTTCATTTCCTGGCGGACGGCTTCGCCTTCCTCGTGGAAAGATTTTAACTCGGCGGATTTTTCCCCGGCCTGCTGCCGCAGGGAATCCATATCTACCCGGCGGCTGAGGATTCCGGCGCCCTTTACCACAGAACCGCCTGTAAAAGAACCGCCTGTATTGATAACCTGACCATCTAAGGTGACAATACGGAAGGAAAACCCATTTTTCCGGGCAATTTCTGCGGCGCTGTCCAAATCCTTTACAACTGCCACACGCCCCAGCAAAGATTCTATTACTCCTCTGTACTGCGGGTCAAAGCGGACTAAATCGCTGCCCAGTCCTACAAAGGCAGGTTCTTGTTTCAGCCTGTTGATATCCAGACGTTTTCCCTTTACGGTAGTGAGGGGGAGGAGGGTAGCGCGTCCGGCATTTTCCCGCTTCAAGGCTCCAATTGCCCTTTTCGCTGCTTCCTCGTCATCAACGACAACATTTTGAATAGACGCGCCCAAAGCGGTTTCAATTGCCAGGGCGCAATCCTTGCGGACATGGATCAAATCTGTTACCGCACCCCGGATTCCCTTTAAAACGCCGTTGCGCGCCTGGCGCAAAAGAAATTTAACGCTGTTCTGCAACCCCTCATGGTTCTGCTCCATGGCTTCCAGAAGGGACGCTTTCTGATATAACCCGTCAATTTCCCTCTGCAAAGATTTTTCTTTTTCTTCCCGCTGTTCCAGTGCCTTCTGGCGGGAAATACGTTTCATTTCAATTGCTTTCAAAATATTTTGCAGGCTTTCCTCCTGCTGCCTGGCGGCTTGGGCAAGGGCTTCAAACTGAACCTTTTCATTTTCAACCCGGCGGCGGCTTTCTGTAAAATCCAGCTTTTGCCGTTCCAACTGCTCGGCACGTTTGCGGGATTCTTCTATCAATGAGGCTGCTGTAATTGCGTCAGCCTGAACCTGGCTTTGCTCTCCCAGGATTTGCTGGCGTTCCAGGGCAAGCTTTGTTGCAAGGGTAAGCGCTTCCTGATCCTGCCGGCGCAGGCTGTCCAGTTTTTGGGACAGCTCCTTTTGGGCAGCGCTATTCTCCAACATAAGGGAATTATCTTCTTGGAGAAGCTTCTCCAACTCTTCTAAACGATTTTTCAAAAGCCCGCCGGACGCTTCCGCTTCTGCAATATCCCTTTCCAGCCTGCGGATATCCTGTGCGGCGTGTTCAATATCATTCCTCCGCACTGCGCAGAGGGATTTATTTTCAGCCATTTTTCCTTCCCGCTCCCGGATATCCAGACGGCAGCGCTCCACCCTTGCCGAACACATCTGCATTTGCTGGTAGAGATTGGAAATTTCCTGCTCCAATGCGTCTGCCTGGGCTTCCAATGCCCCATACTGGCGGCGGCTTATCTGGATTTTATTATCCTGCTCTTCCAGCTTTTGGCGGCTTTCATTTAAATCTGATATCCAGATGGAAAGCTCCAGTGTTTTTTTCTGTTCTGAAAGGTTCAGGAAGGTTTTTGCTTTTTCCGCCTGGATACGGAGGGGTTCTACACGGCTTTCCAGCTCTGAAAGAATATCAGTCAGGCGGGAAAGGTTATCCTCTGCCATGGCAAGGCGCTTTTCAGCTTCCCCTTTGCGATAGCGGAATTTGGAGATGCCCGCAGCTTCCTCAAAGATTTCACGGCGTTCCTTATCCCTTGCGGATACAATTTCTGAAATCCTGCCCTGGCCAATGATTGAATAACCGTCACGACCCAGGCCGGTATCCATTAATATTTCATATATATCCCGGAGACGTACAGACGCGCCATTTAAACGGTATTCGCTTTCACCGGAACGGTATAGGCGGCGGGTAATGGATACTTCGTCTGATTCGACGGGGAGCTGACGGGAAGTGTTGTCAATCGTAAGGGAAACCTGGGCCAGACCCTGGGGACGGCGGTTTTTTGTGCCGGAGAAGATTACATCTTCCATTTTGCTGCCGCGGAGACTTTTGGTAGATTGCTCCCCCAGAACCCAGCGGACTGCATCGCTGATGTTGCTTTTGCCGCTGCCGTTGGGACCTACGACAACAGTTAAGCCTTGACCGAAATCAAGATGGGTTTTGTCAGGAAAGGATTTGAAGCCTTGGATTTCTAGGGATTTAAGATGCAATTCTATCACTCCTGTTTATGTGAGTTCGATAAAGCAATGTGGCGGGAGTAAGCTAAGACAAGTATAAGCTAGGGCGGATTAAAAAGGTTTGAAGAGTCCAGAGGAACTTTCCTAAAAAGT
>CAOJXI010000147.1 GCA_948465665.1 uncultured Clostridia bacterium
CTTTTTAGGAAAGCCCCCTGGACCCGAAACCTTTTTAATCCGCCCCAGCTTGTACCCGTCTTAGCTTTCTCCCGCAAATATGCTTTATGGAACTCTCAAGTATTTTTGGGGCTGGAAACTGTTTTCTACATAATTTCCAAAGGAAATGGGGAGATATTTCTTTTTTTTTCACTAAAATATGGTATAATAGCCGCAGGGTTATTTCAACCCTATATAAAAAACGTTCGAGGTGAAAGCATTGTTTAAAAAGCTGACGCAGCCGAAGCTCGCGAAGAACCCATATCTTCAAATCTTCCTCTATGCGCTGCTGTTATCCACATTGTTATTTCTGCCATTTATTATTTGGGAGAAAGGGTACTATTTTTTCACAGGGGATTTTAATGTACAGCAGGTACCGTTTTATAAACTGGCTCATCAGGCAGTACGGAGCGGGGATTGGTTTTGGAATTGGGAAACAGACCTTGGCGCTAATTTTATAGGTTCTTATAGTTTTTACCTGATAACGAGCCCCTTTTTCTGGCTGACCTTGTTATTCCCCAACCATTTTGTACCCATGTTAATGGGGCCGCTTTTAATTTTAAAGCTGGCGTGCGCTTCGCTGACAGGGTTCTGTTATTTAAAAAGGTTTACCAAGGATATTCGTTATGCCATGTTAGGAAGTATCCTGTATGGCTTTTCTGGCTTTTGTATCTATAATACATTTTTTAATCATTTTCTTGAAGTAGTTGTATTCTTCCCGCTGTTGCTGGTAGGATTAGAGGAACTGGTTCAGAACGACCGAAAAGGCTTGTTTGCAGTTACGGTATTCATCAACGCATTTGTAAATTATTGGTTTTTTATAGGCGAAGTTGTTTTTGTGCTTATATATTTTGCCATCCGCTGCACAGACAAGGAAACCTTTCCTATAAACCTGAAAAAATTTGGCCTGGTGGCATTGGAATCGGTATTTGGCGTTTTAATAGCGGCGTCGGTGCTTTTGCCATCAGTTCTGGCGCTGATTGGGAATCCCCGGACAGGACTGGACAGCCTCCAAAACGGCTGGAATATTTGGGTCTATTGGCAGGAACGCCGTCCTATGGAGATTTTATATAATATGTTTTTCCCACCGGATTTGGTATATAATTCTTTCCTGTTTACTGACCAGGCCGCGAAATGGTCTTCCCTCAGCGCATGGCTCCCCATGTTCTCTATGTCCGGGGTAATTGCATATGTCCAATGCAGCCAAAGGGACTGGCTGAAAAAGATTTTAGCCGCTTCTCTGCTGATTGCTATGATTCCCGGCTTTAATAGTTTGTTTGTAATGATGAACCAGTCTTATTATGCCCGCTGGTTTTATATGCCAATATTAATGATGTGCCTCGCTACAGTGCGTTCCCTGGAAAATAAGGAAATTGACCTGCGCCGGGGGCAGCGCTGGACTGCGGTAATAACAATTACGTTTATTCTTGCTATGGGCCTGACCCCGATCTATCAGGATGAAAAGTGGAATATCGGGCTTGTGGACAACTGGGCAAGATACGCGATTGTCAGCGTTATTGCGGTTGCCTGCCTGATTATTACCCATATTTTGGTAGACCGCATCCGCGAAGAAGGTGAAGAACGCTTCTTAAAGGTGACAGCCGGGGTAACGTCCGCCATTATCCTGGTATATGGGGCAACCTTTTTGACCATGGGCAAGGTTCTCAATTCTCCCAAAGGCGATTGGATTGTTGATATTGCGTTGGATGGGAAAGACCGTCTGGAAATTCCCGATGATGAATTTGCCCGCTTTGATTTCTATGACGCTATGGACAATATGGGGATGTTCTGGCAGCTCCCTAATATTCAGGCGTTTCATAGTATCGTACCAGTTTCCATCATGGAGTTTTATCCAGAGGTTGGCGTTAAACGGGACGTTTCCAGCAAGCCTTCAACAGATTATTACGCACTCAGGGCGCTGCTCTCTGTTAAATGGCTGTTTATTGAGGAAGGGAAAGAGGAACAAAACCCTATGCCGGGATTCCGTTATGTGGACAACCAGAATACTTTTAATTTATATGAGAATGATAATTTCCTTCCAATGGGTTTTGCATATGACTATTATATTTTAAGGGAGGATTTTGATAAGGCGGCAACTTCATCCAAGGCAAAGCTTTTATTAAAGGCCATTGTTTTGGAGGAAGACGACGCGGATTATAACAGCGACATCCTTTGGGAGCTGGACCAGTCTAACTGCAATTTCGGTTATGACGATTTTACCGACGATGTAAAAGACCGCCGGACACAATGCACAGATTCTTTTACGAAGGATAATCGGGGATTTTCTGCACATATCAATTTAAGTAAGGAAAACCTGGTGTTTTTCTCGGTGCCTTATGAAAAGGGATGGAGTGTTACCGTTAATGGTAAACCCGCTGAAGTCGTTAAAGCTAATATTGGCTTTATGGCAGTGCGTTGTCCTGAAGGGGAGTGCGATATCCGGTTCCAGTATATGACCCCCGGCTTGGTATGGGGAATTATTTTGTCTGTGGCCGGCCTTGTACTGTTGGCGGGATATTTGGCTTTATTCGGGGTACGCCGAATGATAAGCAACCGTACTGAAATGGAAGTTGGACAAGTTGTCCCCGACCAATTCTCTGACAGTGAAGAAAGCAGCGATGATTTAAGCAAAGATGACTTTTTATATGGGATTTTTGCAGAGATGAACCAGGGAATCGAAGAAGACAATGAGGATGACTTAAAAGAATTTTTAGAAAAAGGTGCGCCAGGGAAAACAGAACCTTTGCCTGGCAAACCGCCTGAAAAGGAGGAAAACGGAAATGCCTGAAAGACCGGCAGGAGAGGCCAAACTACCTCCAGAAACGTTATATCTTGTAATCCCTTGTTATAATGAAGAAGCTGTTTTACCAGAAACCGGCCGCCGCCTGCTGGAAAAAATCCAGCAGATGGAAGCGTCCGGCATGGTATCAGAAAAAAGCCGGATTTTATTTGTAGATGACGGCAGCAAGGATAAAACCTGGGAACTGGTTTCACAGCTTCATGAACAGCACAAACAAATCAGCGGATTAAAGCTTTCACGTAACCGGGGGCATCAAAATGCCCTCCTTGCCGGACTTATGACCGCTAAACAATATGCTGACATGGTCATTTCTATGGACGCTGATTTACAGGATGATGTGGATGCCGTTGATCGCTTTGTAGCGGAGTATTACAAAGGTTCCGACGTTGTATATGGGGTAAGGAGTTCCCGCGCCACTGATACTGCTTTTAAGCGGGGAACCGCCCAGGGATTTTATAAATTTATGCAGGCACTGGGCGTGGACATTGTGGATAATCATGCCGATTACCGTTTGATGAGCCGGCGCGCTCTGGACGCTCTGGCACAATACCGGGAGGTCAACCTGTTTTTGCGAGGAGTGGTTCCCCTGATTGGGTTTCCCTCTGCGATTGTCACCTATGAACGCCATGAACGTTTTGCGGGGGAATCCAAATATCCGCTTAAAAAAATGCTGTCCTTTGCCTTTGACGGGATAACCTCTTTCAGCGTCAAGCCAATACGCATGATTACCTGGCTGGGTGTGCTGATCTTTTTCGCCAGTATCATTATGCTGCTGGTGCTGCTGATTCAAAAGCTGTTTGGTTATACAGTGCAGGGATGGACTACTTTAATGGGTTCTATCTGGATGATCGGCGGGATTCAGCTTCTATGTCTGGGGATGATTGGGGAATATGTAGGTAAAATCTACGCCGAAGTAAAGCAGCGCCCCCGGTTCATCGTTGACCAGCTTTTAAACGATATGGAATAGCTGGGATTGGGAGGCAGACTGGACACTATAAGATAATTGGGCTGTTAATAAAAACCATATAGGGGGCGTGTGTAAAACTATGAAGCTGCTGATAGTAGATTCCAACAGCATACTGAACAGGGGATTTTACGGTGTAAGGCCGCTGACTACAAAAGAAGGGATATTCACCAATGGGATTTTCGGCTTTTTTGGAATATTCCTGAAGCTGGAAAGCGAATTGAAGCCGGACATGACAGCTTTTGCCTTTGATTTGTCTGCCCCTACTTTTCGCCATAAAATGTATGCAGATTATAAGGGGAACCGCAAAGGGATGCCGGACGAGCTGGGGATGCAGCTCCCATATTTAAAGGATTTAATCACCGCTTTGGGATATCCTATAGTAGAGCTGGAAGGATATGAAGCGGATGACATTCTGGGGACATTAGGCAAACGCTGCTCTGAAGCGGGCCAGGAGTGCTATATCGCCAGCGGGGATCGGGATATGTTCCAGCTTGTGGACAGCCGTGTAACAGTGGTGCTGGCTTCTTCCAAGGGGGGAAAGGCGGAGTACACCCCCTTTACGCCGGAAGCCATCCAGGAAAAATACGGCGTTTCCCCGCGGCAGATGATTGATGTAAAGGCGCTTATGGGGGATTCGTCCGACAACATTCCCGGCGTAGCGGGGGTTGGCGAAAAGACTGCCCTTGACCTTATCCAGAAGTTCCAAAGCCTGGATGGGGTATACAGCCACCTGGACGCGGACGGCATACGCCCTGCTGTCAGGAAAAAGCTGGAGGCAGGAAAGGAAAGCGCTTATCTGTCCTACCGGCTGGCAGAAATCAACCAAAATTCCCCGGTCTCCTGTTCTATTCAGGACTTAGCGCGCCGCCCCCAAGATAAAGCGAAAGCATATTCTATTTTGAACCGTTTGGAAATGTATACACTGGTGAAACGTTTCGGTCTTTCGGCAGAAGATCTAGCACAGGGACAGGTTGTCATACCCGATTCTGTAGAAAACGGAAAGCCGTCTGTACTGGAAATGAATTTCATCTCTGATCCCTTGGTGGAAGAAACTTTAAAAACCTTGGAAGGTTTTTCTAAAGGGGAAGCACTTTCACTTCTGGTGACATTTCAGGAGGATAAGCCGGAAGTATTTGGTTTTACGGCTGGGAATACGGTTTATTGTATTCAGGAGGATGTTTCGGAAAAGCTTTCTGCCCTTTTGAAAAAAGCCCAGGAACTCCATATTCCAATTCAAACCCATAACTGCAAATCACTGTACCGTTTTGCTATGCTTCATGGTTTGGAGCTGGGGGAAGTGTCCTTTGATTCAGCGCTAGCGGCGTACCTCCTCAGCCCTAATTCCACTGAATATCCTGTTGACAAGCTTCTGGCACAGTATCCAGCAGGTCAGTTGGAGATAAAAGGGGAAATCCCAGAGAAAATGGAGGATTTTGCCAAACTATGCGGGGGATTTCCTGAACTTTGTAAAAAGCTTGCTGAACGGATCCAGCATAATGAACAGGAGGATTTACTGCACACAATAGAAATCCCCCTTTCCGAAGTGCTGGCTTCCATGGAGCTAATCGGCTTTGAACTGGATACAGATGGGATCGCCCAATTCGGCAAAACCCTTGATGCTGATATAGTCAATTTGCAAAAAGCAATCTGGGAAGATGCAGGATATGAATTTAATATCAATTCACCCAAGCAGCTTGGAGATGTTCTTTTTATCAAGCTGGGGCTTCCTACTGCAAAAAAGACGAAAAGCGGTTATTCTACAAACGCTGAAGTTTTAGACGGGCTCAGGGGACAGCACCCCATCATCGAAAAAATCCTTCAGTTCCGACAGTTGACGAAATTAAAATCAACCTATGTAGAAGGGCTTTTAAAAGTCGTTGCACCGGATGGAAGGGTTCATTCCTCCTTTAACCAAACAGAAACCCGCACTGGGCGGATTAGTTCGGCAGAACCTAATATGCAGAATATCCCTGTTCGGACAGAACTTGGGAGCAGCCTTAGAAAGTTTTTCAGGGCAAAAGAGGGCTGTTTGCTGGCAGATGCGGATTATTCCCAGATTGAATTAAGGGTTCTTGCCTCTATCTCTAAAGACCAGAACATGATTGATGCTTTCCAAAACGGGGAGGATATCCATACCACTACTGCTTCACAGGTATTTAACCAGCCGCCGCTTTTTGTTACCCCGTTGATGCGCAGCCGGGCGAAAGCTGTTAATTTCGGGATCGTTTATGGAATCAGTGCTTTCTCTTTGTCTAATGATATTGGGGTTTCTGTGTCTGAGGCTGACCAATACATTAAAAACTACCTTAAAACTTATTCCGGCGTTCGGAAATATATGGAGGATACTAAGGAATTGGCTAAAAAACAGGGGTATGTAACCACACTGTTCCATCGCAGGCGGTATTTGCCGGAATTGACTGCTTCTAACCGGAATACCCGCGCTTTTGGGGAAAGGGTTGCTATGAATACTCCTATTCAGGGGACAGCAGCGGATATTATTAAGATCGCTATGGTACGGGTTTACCGCAGATTGAAAAAAGATGGATTGAAATCAAGATTGCTGCTGCAAATCCATGATGAATTGATTGTGGAAGCCCCCATTGAAGAAGCTGAACAGGTAAAGGTTTTGCTGAAAGAGGAAATGGAGGACGCCGTTCATTTGGTTGTACCAATGGAAGTTGCTGCAAAGACTGGGAAAACTTGGTATGATTCAAAATAAGATTTGTTAAAGCTCATTTGCGGGAGTAAGCTAAGACGAGTACAAGCTAGGGCGGATTAAAAAGGTTTCGGGTCCAGGGGGCTTTCCTCAAAAGCCCCCTGGTCGCGCCCGCAGGCGCGAAATACCCCAGCTTGCTGAAAGAAAACGTAAACCTAACCTAAGAGGCTGATAGCTAACCGCTTCGTCAGTATTCAAAATCAAAAGCCCGCTGGAATTGCTTCG
>CAOJXI010000148.1 GCA_948465665.1 uncultured Clostridia bacterium
CTTATCCCACCCCCGAAGCAATTCCAGCGGGCTTTTGATTTTGAATACTGACGAAATGGTTAGTTATCAATCTCTTAGGTAAGGTTTCTGTTATCTTTAGCCTGCTGGGGTTATTTCGCGCCTGGCGGGCGCGACCAGGGGGCTTTTGAGGAAAGCCCCCTGGACCCGAAACCTTTTTAATTCGCTTTAGCTTGCGGTCATCTTAGGGTATACCCGCTATGCCAAAATTACATAATAGGCAGACAGAAAACATTTATATTTTCCGCCTGCCTATTATAATTAAGCATGAACTTCCCGATATTTACTGGGGGTAATTCCCTCATACTTTTTAAAAGCACGTGTAAAATTAATAGAAGAATTAAAACCTACCTGGGATGCGATATCCTGAATAGATCGGCTTTTATCCAAAAGCAGTTCCTTTGCCCTATCCACCCGAACCCGGTTAATGTGATAGAGCATAGAAAAACCGGTATTTTCTTTAAAAAGGGAAAATAAATATGCCCTGGATTTTCCAAAAACATCCCCTATCATTTCAACGCTTAGATCAGGGTTCTGATAATTTTCATTGATGTAAGCAAAAATCTCCGCTTCCAGCTTATCGGTAGATTTGGAATGTTCATTAGAATAAACCTGGCAAACCTCCCCAAGAAAGGATAACAAACAGCGGTGCATATTGGAAAGGTTTTTCTCACTGGAGAGCTTTCTCATTGTAGTATTGATGCTGTCTTCAATGGACGACAGCGGGGTAATCAGGCTGCATGTTTGCATTAAAGTCCCCATAACATCAAAGAGCAGGCACCGGGCAAAGCCGTTGTCAGTGCGGTCTCGTTCCAAATTTAATTGCCAGATGCCTTCAAAGACGGCAGCGGCTTTTTCCTTATCCCCGCTTCGGATTAGATTCAGCAGTTTGGTTTCTTCCTCCGGCGGATAGTAATATCCGGTATCCTGGGAAACGGGAGAAACAGCGTTTTGATGTTCAGCGGTGTAGTCAATTCCAAAAACCATCCGGTACTGCATAATGTAAAGGGCTTCCTCCCAGGCGTCGGGAAGCTGCTCTAATTTGGTACAGAACGAGGAAGGGTAGCAGCCAATCCTGTCAGGATACAGCCGGCTGCGCATCTTTGCCAGGGAAGCGGTATCCTCCATCAACCCGGAATAGAAAAACTCCCATCCCTCCCGCTGGTTTTCAGTCAGACCGGATAACAGTAAAAACCATCCATCCAGGCAGGTAATCCAGTAAAAAATTCCCTGTTTCCCCAGAAACCCGCCTTCCCGCTGAAGCCAGGAGGCAAGCTGTTCCATCTGTTCTGTTGATAGGCAGCCGGCTTTTTCACCTTCCCCGGCATTGTCCTGGCAAAAAATCAGCATAACCAGGTAGGGATAATGCAGGACTTCATTTAAAGATTCCCGGCAGCCATCCCATTGGGAACCTTCCCGCATGGGATAGCGGTGAAGCAGCATAGCAAGGCTGCTGTCCAAAAGCTGCTGCTTCTGGCGGGAAATCTGGCTTTTCATAGCCGTACTGGCAGTTTGGGAGTCATTTAAAGCCTTTTTAATGACATTGTATTCATTGCCCATTGGTTCAGAGGATTCCTGGGTCTGCCCGCTGTTGGCAATGCTGACAATTTCCTGAATGGGTTTGTAGTTTTTTCGGATAAAATGGATTGTGAATCCAATACTGCCCAAAATAACCGCCAAAAATCCAGCTAAGAATAAAAGGTTGACACTGCGGATAGGCCCCTGATAGGCAATAGGCGGGGTAGCCAGAAGATATGTAAAATCCATAATGTCAGAGGGTAAAGTAGAAAGGACGATTTTTTCCCTTCCCTCAATACGGGACGTACCGGTTGATAACGAAGCCCTTTCAATTAATTCGTAGTCCCTTCCCAACAGAGGGCCAAGGGGGAGAATGGGCTGCCTGCCAAATAATATGTTGAATTCACAGGAATTTTCCCCGCTGACATTTTTAGCCATAGTCGCCATGGTATTAGTATCAAGAATTACAATTATATTGGCATTAATACGTTCGGAAAAAGTCGGGATGCTTTTCACATAGGCAATGGAAGTTTTTTCATTTGAGGAAGGAAGCAGAAGAATCTCCCCATTATGAGGGCTTTCCATAATGGACAACCACTGTTCATAGCCCATATTTTGATTGTTATAATGGGCATGGTAAAGAATTTTCGGCGGGGCTACTGTATTATTGGTGATAAACTCTTGGTTTTCTGGAAAATAAATATAGATGCTGCTGACATAAGAGCTGTAAGCGCAATACTGGGCCAGCTTGCTTTTTAATTGCAGCTTATACATCAGCCGGTTCTGCTTCTCGTTTGGATAGAAAAATACAGGGATCAGGGAATCATCAGCCAGGTTTTCTACAATAGCCTTGGTATCCCGGAAGCTTTGATCCATCATATCGTGAATCTGGAGGAGGAGCGCCTCATTATTGCGCAGTGTCTGCTCCCGGAAATTATGGATGTTGCTGAGAAAGAGAATTACACCAATCACCAAGGGAATGATTGAAAGGCTGACACAAGAAAAGAGCCACTGGGATTTCAGGCTTTTTGGATGAAATTGAAAAGAAGCTGGAAATGTCTTTTGTCTGTCTTTCACAAAGGAATCCTCCTCTCAAAACATAACCTTTTTGGAAACCTGTTGTTATTGTATCACATTAAAAACAATTTGCCTAGCGTCAAAGGCGGGAGAATAGACATTCTGTATTCTGATAAACATATTGTTTATTGATAAATTGCCCATTTTATATTAAATTAAACTCAGAAAACAACACAACATGCACAAATCAACCCGGCGCAGATGAAGGGAATGGAGGGAAATACCAAAGAGCCTTTCCATTATCCGGGCAAAAGATGATACATATGAAAGGAGATTTACAAGTATGAATACAGTTTCACCTCTCTCCCAAACGGACGCCAGTTCCAGCAGAAAACGCCAGCGGCAAAAGAACCTCCGAAGTTTTCTCAATCACTGGCAGCTATATACATTGTTGATTGTTCCAGTGCTTTATGTCTTTATTTTTAGTTACGTGCCAATGTATGGGATTCAAATCGCCTTTAAACAGTATAACTTCAATGACGGTATTTGGCATAGTCCATGGGTAGGTGCGAAATGGTTTAAAATGTTTTTCTCCTCGCCGCAGTTTATGCGCCTGCTGGGGAATACCCTTGGTATCAGCATTTATTCGCTGTTTGCCAGCTTTATCCCTCCAATTATACTGGCTATTGCACTGAATGAAATGCGCTGCGCCCCATTTAAAAAGACTGTCCAGATGGTTTCCTATATCCCCCACTTTCTTTCAACGGTGGTTATCTGCGGCATTTTGCAGCAAGTGCTTTCCCTAAACGGCATGGTGAATAACCTGCTGTCAAACATTGGCATTGACCGGATACAGTTTTTAGGGAAGCCGGAACTTTTTAAGCATCTTTATGTCTGGTCTGGCATCTGGCAGAATGTAGGATACAACTCTATTATTTATATTGCTGCGTTGGCTGGCATAAGCCCGGAACTCCATGAGGCAGCAAAGGTAGACGGCGCCAATATCTGGCAGAGAATTTGGAATGTGGATATTCCCGGAATCCTGCCTACGGCGGTAATTATGCTGATTATGCGTTCCGGCCATATCCTCAGCGTGGGCTTTGAAAAAGTATTCCTGCTGCAAAACCCGCTGAATATGCGAACCTCTGACGTAATTTCTACTTATGTTTACCGGTTGGGCATGGTCAATATGGAATACAGTTTTTCCACGGCTGTGGGATTGTTCCAGTCCATCATTTCGCTGGCGCTGATGTGTATGGTCAATGGTATCTCCCGCAGGGTTTCCGAAACAAGCTTATGGTAAAATTAATTAGGAAAGGAGGGTTTCCATATGACCAAAAGCGTTTCTATTAAAGATTCTGCCAGTGATCGACTGTTTTTTATCCTGGATTGGCTGCTGTTAATCTTTCTGCTGATAGTTGTGGCTGTCCCGCTGTTTAATGTGGTGAGTTGTTCCCTGAGCGAACCGGCGGCGGTGGGGGCTGGGAAAGTATACCTGCTTCCTAAAGGATTCAGTTTGGAAGCCTACAAAGCCCTGATGAAAGAGGGCACTATTATGACAGGTTTTTTCAACACGATTATTTATACTGTGGCGGGGACTGTCTTTAATATTGTCGTCACTCTCTGCTGTGCATATCCCCTTTCCAGAAGGGATCTGCTCTTTAAAAAGCCGTTGATGTTCTTTTTTTCCTTTACCATGCTTTTTTCCGGGGGCATGATGCCTACTTACCTGCTGATAAAATCCCTTGGGCTGCTTAACAGCCGCTGGGTCATGATTATTCCGGGAATGATGTCTGTCAACAATATGATCATTGCCCGTACCTTCTTCATGAACACCATTCCCCCGGAACTGACCGAAGCCGCCGAAATTGACGGCGCAAGCGATTACAGGCTGATTTTTTCCATCGTCCTTCCTCTTTCTACCCCTATTATCGCGGTTTTAACGTTATTTTACGCAGTTGGACACTGGAATTCCTTCTTTAACTGTTTCCTGTATATCACGAAACCAGAGCTGTTCAACCTTCAGGTAGTGCTGAGGAATTTCATGGCAAATACAAAAGCGCTTATGGATACCAATGGTCTGACTGATTCCATTGCCGCTGCACAGGATGCCGCGTTATTCCAGGATGTATTGAAATATGCAATCATTGTTTTTACCAGCATCCCTATCCTGATGGTTTATCCCTTCGTACAAAAACACTTTGTCAAAGGTGTTATGATTGGTTCCCTGAAAGGCTGATCCATACTATGCCTTCCAAAATGATAAAACTTTTTCTCAAAGAAAAGGAGGAAAACAGAATGAGTATCTTTAAAACAAAATCAGCCGCTGCAATGATCCTTGCCAATATGCTGGTTCTCTCTGCCTGTAATGCAGGCACGCCGTCATCTTCTTCAACGGCCATCGGCTCCAACCCATCCCCGGAAGCGTCTGGAACCCCTTCCACTTCTTCCAGCGTGAGCGGGGAGACTTTCCAGTCTGATCCTAACCTGAACGCCCCAGGGGAATTCCCCATTGTCAAATCTCCTGTAACACTTAAAGTCGTATATTCCACTACAAACGACATGGCGCAGAACTACGCCGCCCAATACATCAGTGAAAAGACCGGGATTAATTTTGAATGGCTGGTTGCCCCGTCAGACCAATACAAGGAAAAGCTGAACCTGATGATGGCCAGCGGGGAGAAAATGGATCTAATTGTTCCAGGCAACAATGCGTCTGCACGTATTACCAAGGTGGAAGAATTCAAATATGCTTCCCAGAGGATGCTGAAACCTCTGAACGATTACATCAACTATTCCAGCAAGAATGTCAAAGCTCTTTATGACAGTGATCCTGCTTACTATGAAGCAATGACTGCTCCCGACGGAAATATTTATTCCTTCCAAACTGTCCATACACAAGCAAGGCCCGGCACCTATCATGGAACAGCTTCCTATAAAATGTGGATCAACAAGAGCTGGTTAGATCGGCTTGGGCTTCAAATGCCCACCACAACCGAGGAATTTTATAATGTTTTGAAAGCGTTTAAGGAACAGGACGCTAACGGAAACGGCGACCCCAACGACGAGATTCCGCTGTCTACCTGTACCTCTGGCGCGAACGTTCAGATTGACGGATTCCTGATGAATGCTTTTACCTATAATGATCCTAATCCCAACAACACTACCCCCTATTTCCGGGTGAACGATGACGGAAAAATTGAGGCGTCCATTATGGATCCTCAATATCGGGAGGGACTGAGATATCTTAACCGTCTATACAATGAGGGTCTTTTGTATCCTGACGCATTTACCCAGGATCGTGCTACCCAGACAGCCCTGAATGAGTCCAGCGATGTTGCCCGAATCGGCGCGATGCCTGCTCAGCACTGCGGTTACTTAGTAGCATCTATGACCAAGTCGGATCGCTGGATGGAATACGAAGCATGTACGCCTTTGAAGGGGCCGGAAGGAGTTCAGTTTACCCCACAGCCACATTCCAGCGCGGACGTTTTCCCAACAGGGCTGATTCCCTCCAGCTCCGAACATCCTGAAACTGCGTTCCGTCTCATTGATTCCTGTTATACCGACGATCTGTACCTGGCGATTAACAGGGGCGAGAAAGACGTTGCCTGGCGTGAGGCGGAAAGCGGCGAACTGGGACTGAACGGGAAGCCTGCTACCATTGCTTCCTTAACCGTTCCTGAAACCAGCCCATACTTCGGTAATATGAACCTGCCAGGATTTCCAACAGTTTCTCCTACCATTATGAATACTGCCCAGGAGCAGGATCCCAAAGCTCCAAATGGAGCCGGTCACGAAATGGTTTTATATAAGGCAACCGAAATGATGGAACCTTATAAAGTACCAATGAAAAACGTAATTCCTAATTTCTATTACGTCACAGAGGAAAATGAAAAGATTAGTTCCTATAAGGCTACCATTAACCCTTATATTCAGGAGAGTATTGCAAGGTTTATTACAGGCGATATGGATTTGGATACAGGATGGGATAGCTATATTAATGAATTGAATTCGCTTGGTATGCAGGAGTATATTTCCGTTATCCAGTCCGGGTATGATAGATGGGCTTCTACAGCGAAGTAGTTTATTTGCGGGAGAGAGCTAAGACGAGTACAAGCTAGGGCGGATTAAAAAGGTTTCGGGTCCAGGGGGC
>CAOJXI010000149.1 GCA_948465665.1 uncultured Clostridia bacterium
GCGCCCGGCTTGAACATAAAATCAAAAAATCTTGCATTTACCTATTGACAAAACATAAAATATAAAAATTTTTAAAAAAACTTGACAAATCTTCCAGAATCAGCTATGATAGACACAAGAAATAAAAGGTGTGCTTGCTATTATAAAATAGGGGAGTAGTCAGCGTCCTGCTGGGAGCAGACGCAGTTAAATCAACAGCCGAACGTCCGAGAGGATGCGTCTGGTTTAACTTAAAAAGACAAGACCTATGTTCTATTATTGTACATAATAGAACATAGGTCTTTTTATATTCCCTATAAGCGGCTGCCTTTATCCAAAAAATCTGCATAAACAAACGATAAGGAGGATGTGTAAGAAATGGGGTTTTTATTAGAAGGACTTCTGGCGATTACCTGGAAACAGATTGTTATGTATGCGATTGGCGGAATCCTAATTTACCTTGCCCTTAAGAAAGACTTTGAACCAGCCTTGCTGATGCCAATGGGGTTTGGCGCAATCCTGGTGAACCTGCCCAATACCGGGGTAATTAATCAAATGGTAGAAGGCATAGGGGAGAGCCAGGGAATTATCCAATGGCTGTTTGAGGTAGGGATTGAAGCGTCTGAGGCTATGCCGCTGCTGCTGTTTATTGGCATAGGGGCAATGATTGATTTCGGCCCCCTGCTGTCTAACCCTAAAATGTTCCTGTTTGGCGCCGCTGCCCAGTTTGGTATTTTTATTACAGTTATTATAGCGTGCCTGTTGGGCTTCCCTATGAAGGACGCGGCAGCAATCGGGATTATTGGTGCTGCGGATGGGCCAACTTCTATTTTAGTTTCCCAGGTTTTAAAGTCCCAGTATATGGGGGCTATTGCAGTAGCCGCATATTCTTATATGGCTTTGGTGCCAATTATCCAGCCGTTGGCAATCCGCCTGACCACAACCAAAAAAGAGCGCCTTATTCGTATGCCTTATAATCCAAAATCCGTTTCCCGTACCACCCGTATCCTGTTCCCTATTATCGTATCCATCATTGCGGGGATTGTAGCCCCCATGTCGGTTTCATTGGTAGGCTTTTTAATGTTTGGAAACCTGCTCAGGGAATGTGGCTGTTTGGAGCGCCTTTCGGAAACCGCCCAGGGAACCCTTGCAAATTTAATTACCCTGCTGCTGGGAATTACAATTTCATTTAGTATGCAGGCGGAACAATTCCTCACCCTGCAAACAGTAATGATTATGGGATTGGGGCTTGCTGCGTTTGTATTTGATACAGTAGCCGGCGTTATGTTTGCAAAAGTCTTAAACCTCTTTTTGAAAGAAAAGGTAAATCCCATGGTAGGGGCTGCGGGTATTTCCGCTTTCCCAATGTCTGCGCGCGTGATACAGAAAATGGCAATCCAGGAGGACAGCACAAACCACCTTTTAATGCACGCAATCGGTGCAAATGTTTCAGGACAGATTGCCTCTGTACTGGCAGGCGGTATGATCCTATACCTGGTTCCGCAGATGATTCATTGAGGAGGTTATTAACGTTATGAATGAAAATGTATTAAATTCCTTAATATTGGCAGGCAAAGGGATGCTGGGAATCTTTGTTGTTATGGTCTTGATCGCCTTGGTTGTACTGCTGCTTTCCAGGCTGACCAGCCCTAAGCAGGATGATAAGGAAAACTGAATTAGGCTGAATCCTGCTGGTTCTAAGAGCCTGTTTAGGATCTCAACGTGTGCGGATTAGCGAGCGGGGAGATTCTAAACAGGCTCTAAGGGCCCCTCATAATATATAGAAAATACCGCTGAACACTGTTTGAGCGGTATTTTTCATGCAGTTGCCCTGAAGTTTTTCCATTTTTGTCTCCCTTTTTTGGATTTGATATGTTATAATGGTACGTAGTTTTCGGGAAAATAGCAAAATACAAAAACTGTCCCCTTTTTGTAAGGGGCTGAAACGGTGACATACTCCCGCCGCCTAAGAGGCGGGGGCTTCTCGCTCAAGCACTCTAATAAGTACAGTATCAACGAGCTATCCCCGTGTGTCCCACGGTTCTCACGAATGATGTTCCATTCGTACCTTGGATATTTTACGCACAGAAGGAAGCTTGGTTTTCGCATTTTATTTCTCTGCGCAACCCCATATATCCAGTTGTCAATGTACTTATCATTGTACTTAGTATAACAGAGTTTTAGGGAAACTGCAAGAGGTACGCAATTCATCCCGCCACTTTAGAAGTGGGCGACTTCTTGCTGCGCTGAGTTAAAGCAGGGGGGAGACGTTATGACAAACGAGGACATATTAATTGTAGACGATGAAGCCGCTATAGCTGATTTAGTAGAAGTTTACCTTAAAAACGACGGCTATACGGTTCATAAATTTTACAACGCTGCCGATGCGCTGGAATATACACAGGCAAACCAGCCTGATCTGGCAATTTTGGATGTAATGCTTCCAGATATGGACGGGTTTACCTTATGCCAGAAAATCCGGGAAAAACATCTGTACCCTATCATCATGTTGACAGCAAAAGTAGAGGATATGGATAAAATCATGGGTTTAACAATGGGGGCGGATGACTATATTACGAAACCTTTTAATCCGTTAGAGCTGACAGCAAGGGTTAAAACCCAGCTCCGCCGCTATAAAAGGTATAATAAAGGGGAACCGCTTCAAAAGAAACCAGAGGAAATTGAAATAAATGGGCTTTACATCTCTAAAACCGATCATCAGTGCAGTTTGTATGGGGAAATATTGTCCCTGACGCCGATTGAATTCTCTATTTTATGGTATTTATGCGAACATCAGGGAACTGTCGTTTCCAGCGAAATACTTTTTGAAGAAGTTTGGGGGGAACGGTACATTGACAGCAATAATACGATTATGACCCATATCGCCCGCCTGCGCGAAAAAATGCACGAGAAGGGAAGAAATCCAAAATTTATCAAAACCGTTTGGGGGGTAGGCTATACTATTGGAGAAAAATAAAAGGAAGAGGCAGTATCGTACTCAAATTGCCAACCGCCTTTTGGTACAATATCTGATCGCGTTGTGTGCGTATGTAATGTTCCTGGCAGTGGGGTTTATTGCAGCCTATGAGATAAGCCACATGATCATCTGGCATCCAGGGCCTCTATACGATCTATTTACATGGGTAAAGGAATATTTCCTATTCTGGATTATTTTAGGGTTGGGCTTGGGATGGCTGGCAATCAGCTATTTTTTCCTTGCGAAACCCATTTGGTATTTGGACGAAGTCCTGTCCGCTGCCGAAAAGCTGGTACACCCGGATGAAACACCCATCCACCTGCCGGACGCCATGGGAAAGGCGGAAAGCGAACTCAACCTGATACGCCAGCAGGCCCTTTTCCACGCCAGGGCTGCCAAAGAAGCAGAGCAGCGGAAAAATGACATGATTATGTACCTGGCCCATGACCTGAAAACCCCGTTGACCAGCGTTATTGGCTATCTGTCCCTCCTGAATGATGAGCCGGAGCTCCCCGCCCATTTGCGGGAACACTACACCAGGGTAGCGCTGGAAAAGGCGGAACGGCTGGAGGAGCTGATTAATGAGTTCTTTGAAATCACCCGCTTCAACCTTACCCATATAGAGCTGGAGAAATCCCATGTAGACCTAGCATTAATGCTGGAACAGGTTGTCAGTGAATTTCAGCCTGTATTAAAAGAAAAAGGGCTGGGCTGCAGCCTCCAGGTTTCAAAACCCATGGTTTATGACTGCGACCCTGACAAAATGGCAAGGGTTTTTGACAACCTGCTGCGCAATGCCTGTAATTACAGCCTGGAAAAAACAGTTGTCCAGATTACCGGCAAAGCGGAAGGCAGTAAGATTGTTTTAAACTTCATAAACGAGGGCAAATCAATCCCCAAAGAAAAACTGGAACGGATTTTTGAACAATTCTTCCGTTTGGATTCCTCCAGGGGAACCAAAAGCGGCGGCGCAGGTTTGGGGCTGGCGATTGCAAAGGAAATTGTGGAACTTCATAATGGACGTATTTACGCAGAAAGCCAGGGACATACGGTTTCTTTTACGGTTGAACTTCCACAGGATAAATCAGAAATGGCGGTATAGTCCTTTTACAGAACCATACCGCCATTTCTGAAAACATGCACATTTAAGCGGAGAGTCAGGGATTTGAACCCTGGCGACGCTATAAACGCCCTACGAGATTTCGAGTCACGCCTCTTCGACCACTTGAGTAACTCTCCATTATATAAAATATACAGATATTTGTTTCCAAACAAACCCTGTTTTTTATTATAGCAAATTATTCTGTAAAATTCAAGACTCTTTAATAGTATTTTTGGAGGGTAAATTTTCATTATAATAGAAAAACTTTTTAGAAACAGTTGCAATTCCGGGAAAATTGTGTTAAGATAACTTGTAATGTCTTTTAGCGCAAAGGAGGTGTAAAAAGGATGCCGAATATCAAATCTGCAAAGAAACGGGTCAAAGTGACCTCTGCAAAAAACTTACAAAACAAAATGCTGATGTCTAATCTTCGCACTGTCATCAAGAAAGCCGAAGCTGCTATCTCCAGCGACGATGACAACAAGGTCGAGGTTGTAAGATATGCTGTTAAGCGGATTGACCAAGCTTGTGCAAAGGGACTGATCCACAAAAACAGTGCAGCAAGAAAAAAATCTGCCCTTGCTACCAAGCTGGCAGGTTAATCTGGACAATTTCCAAATACCAAAAAAGAAGGGACAGTTTCGGCGAAATCCGGGACTGTCCTTTTTGATAACAATTTACCGGAAAGGAGACAAGCGGCTATGCCGGACATCCGACCAATATCTGATTTACGCAGCCGGTTTGCAGAAATATCAAAGCTGGCCCACGAAAATGGCGAGCCGATTTTTTTGACGAAAAACGGTTATGGAGACCTTGTTGTTCTAAGCGTAGAAGCTTACGAGGTATTAGTACGTCAAGCAAAAAACCAAAATACCCCCCCCCGCGAAAATTGGAGGGCAAGAATAACCGGAAGCCTGATAAATGCCAGCCTTTCTATAATAGAAAAGCTGGCATTTTTAGTTAGCAGGTGCACGGCCTATCTTTATCAGGTAATTGGTGCAGGGTTAAAGAAGCACATATAATTATAAAGCTTCCAATGTTCCGCCCAGCTTTCCTTTTTCCCGCTGGCAACATCCAGGATAAAGTGAAACAATTCTGTTCCGACTTCTGGTATTGTTGCATCGCCGGTAGCAATTGTACCTGCATTAATATCAATCAGGTCAGGCCACATTTCCTTCAAGTCAGTACGGGAAGATACTTTAACCACTGGGGCCGCTTCCAGCCCATAAGGGGTTCCCCGCCCTGTCATAAATACCTGCAAGGTTATCCCGGAAGCAAGCTGGCATGGCCCGCAGACAATATCGCTGGCTGGAGTTGCGGCATAAATCAAACCCTTTTTCGTAGGACGTTCTCCGGGTGACAGCACTTCTACAATCGGGGATGTCCCTGATTTTGCAATCGAACCCATTGCTTTTTCCACAATATTGGACAGCCCGCCTTTTTTATTCCCAGGCGTGGGGTTGGCGCTGCGGTCTGCCCCGCCATTCTCCAGATAATTGTCATACCATTTCATTTCTTCAGCCAGTTTCCGGCAGGTTGGTTCGTCAACGGTTCTTTCTCCCAAAAGGTATACGCCGTCCCGTACCTCCGTTACCTCCGAAAATAATACCGTAGCCCCTCCGCTTACCAGCAGATCCGACGCATATCCCGCCGCGGAATTGGCTGTAATCCCTGAAAAGGCGTCGCTTCCCCCGCACTGCATACCAATGATTAAATCAGATAAGGGAAGGGGTTCCCGTTTCCGCTGGTTTAAACGTTTCAGTTTTGTTTCCGCTAAAGCCATAATGGCTTCTACCTGTGCGCCAAACCCTTTGTAATCCTGTAGGATTAACACTGTATCCGGCCCCAGGCGGTCGGTGATGCGGTCCGGCGTAAGCTTTTCACAGCCCAGCCCTACGACCATTAGCTCCCCTCCAAAGTTGGGATGCTTACACATATTGGCAATCTGGCGGATTGGAACCTTGGCTTCCGGCGCATTAATTGCCACCCCGCAGCCATAAGCATGGGTGACAGAAACCACTCCGTCTACATTGGGGTATTTAGGCAGGAGTTCCTCTTTAATACGTTTTACTGCTGCGTCCAATACCCCGGCAACACATTGCACTGTTGTAACAATTCCCAACAGGTTGCGCGTTCCTGCAAATCCATCGGCATTGCGATAACCTTCCCATGTGGTGCGTTCCGGTTTGGGGAGGTTAGTACGGATATCAACACCCCATTTCATATCGTCTACACTGGGCGGTGTGGGAAGGGACAACATATTTTCGTTAATCCAATCTCCCTGGTGGATATCGTTGATTGCATAACCTAACGTTACGCCATAACGGACAATGTTCCCGCCTGCCGGAATATCGCATAAAGCAATTTTATGTCCCTGGGGAATGTCCTGCTTGGCAGTTATCCCCTCCATAACCTGGGAACCCGCTGAAACTTTATCAACGGTAATTGCTACGTTGTCTTCATCTTTAATTTTAATGTAGACTGGACGTTTTTTTATGCTTTCACTCATTTATTTGCCTTCTTTCTTTTCTTAAATTGTAAGGTTATCGGTCTTAGGTACGCCATCATGGCAAACCGTTGGTTTGCCGGATGGCTGAAAGCGAAAACTTGGAGGTTTTGTCCAACTCTGGCGGGCTGAGTTC
>CAOJXI010000150.1 GCA_948465665.1 uncultured Clostridia bacterium
TATGTTAGACAAAAGCGAAAAAACCACAGCAGCCGACAAGCCAGCAATAGACATTAAAGCCACAGTAAAGGATTCTGTTTTCCGGGATCTGTTCGGCAGCCGGAAATATGCCCTCCAGTTATATAAGGCTATCCATCCAGAGGATACAGACGTTACCGAGGACGATATCAGCAATGTCACCATAGACAATATCCTCACTGACCAGCAATACAATGATCTGGGTATGTTGGTACGCGGCACTCTCCTTGTCCTTCTTGAAGCCCAGTCTACCTGGTCTGTAAACATTATCATACGGATCTTATTGTATCTGGCTTATACTTGGAACAGGTATATAGAGGATACCAGGCAAAACCGCTATGGAAGCGCAAAGCTCAAGCTTCCCAAGCCGGAGTTTTATGTGATTTACACTGGCGGGCAGAAAAAGGCTCCAGAATGGATTCATCTTTCCAAAGAGTTTTTTCAGGAGGATGGGACATTTCTTGAAATGAATGTCAGAATCTTTTGTGGGAATGATGGAAAGGATATTATCAGCCAGTATGTGGAATTTACCAATGTATATACAGAACAAGTAAAGATATATGGAAGAACCCAGAAAGCTGTGATGGAAACCATACGGATATGCCGGAACCGGAACATTTTAAAGGAATATCTTGAAAGCCGGGAAAAGGAGGTAATCGACATTATGATGGCATTATTTGATCAGCAAAAGGCTTTAGAGCAATACTTGGAACAATATGGGAACGAACGTGAACAAAAGGGATTTGCCAAAGGTGAGCAAAGCGGTTTTTCAAAGGGCGAACAAAGCGGTTTTTCAAAAGGTGAACAAAAAGGAGAGCAAACAGGCGAAATAAAAGAACGTCAAAAAAATATCCGTTCTATGTCAAAATTCCTCCCTGCTGAGAAGATAGCTGAAATTTTGTGTATTCCCATTGATGAAGTCAAACTTTCTATTGGAAATTAACATTCCTAAAACTACAATACTGTATTTTTAACAAGGAAAACGGGCTGAAAAAACAGCCGCTACCAACAAAGGTCGCCTCAAAGGGGTGGCCTTTGTTGGTAGCGGAAAAGGCAAAAAGGTATGCGCAACAGAACCCATGGATGCAGTTGAGATTGGAAAGAGACCCCTGTCAGCTTTTACGGTTAATAAATTTCATTCTCTGGTTATTATCCAGGATTTGTTTACGCAGCCGTATATTTTTGGGCGTTACTTCAACCAATTCATCATCCGCTATAAATTCCAATGCTTCTTCCAAGCTCATCTTTTTATGCGGAACCAGCCGAAGTGCTTCATCGCTCCCGGACGCACGCATATTAGTAACATGTTTCTTTTTGCAAACATTTACCGCCATATCATCGCCTTTGGGATTTGCGCCAACGATCATCCCCTCATACACGGGAACGCCCGCAGGTATAAACAGAACACCCCGCTCCTGAGCGTTATATAACCCATAGGTTACAGACTCCCCTGATTCAAAAGCAATTAAGGAACCCTGAGAACGTTTTGGAATCTCCCCCTTATACGGTTCATAGCCTTCAAAGAGGGTATTCATAATTCCCTCCCCTTTGGTATCGGTCAGGAACTCATTGCGATAACCGAATAATCCCCTTGACGGGATTACAAACTCCAGTTGTGTACGTGTACCTTGAGGATCCATAGACTGTAGTTCTGCCTTGCGGGTTCCCATCTTTTCCATTACAGCGCCAACACAGTCAGCTGGAACATCTATAATCAACCGTTCCATAGGTTCATTGCGCACCCCGTCAATTTCCCGGTACAATACCCTGGGCGTACTGACCTGGAATTCATATCCTTCCCGGCGCATGGTTTCGATTAAAATGGACAGGTGCATCTCACCCCGCCCAGCAACCCGAAAGCTGTCTGTGGAATCTGTTTCTGTCACTCGCAAAGATACATCTTTCAGTAGTTCACGGAACAGCCTCTCGCGGATATGGCGGGAGGTTACAAATTTGCCTTCCTTTCCTGCAAAGGGGCTGTCATTGACGGAAAAGGTCATTTCAACGGTCGGTTCGCTGATTTTCACAAACGGCAGGGGTTCCGGCGCTTCCGGGGCGGTGAGCGTTTCCCCAATCGTAACGTTTTCAATCCCTGATACGCAAATAATATCCCCTACTTTGGCTTCCTCTGCCGGAACGCGCTTTAACCCGTCTATTTGATATAGGGTGACAATTTTTCCCTTGTAATTGGTTTCGGGGTTGTGGTAATCACAGATAGTAACTTCCTGATTGGTATGTGCTGCCCCGCGCTCTATCCGCCCTACTGCAATCCGTCCTACATACTCGTTATAATCAATAGAGGATACAAGCATTTGGAATGGAGCATCGGCTTCCCCCTCCGGCGCGGGAATGTGCTTTAAAATAGTATCAAAAAGCGGCTTTAAATTTTCTGTCTGCTGGTGGGGATCCAGCGAAGCAGTTCCTTCCCTTGCTGAACAGTAGACAAAGGGGCTGTCCAACTGCTCGTCAGTGGCGTTCAGCTCCATAAACAATTCCAAAACCTCATCCTCAATTTCAGCGGGGCGGGCGTCAGGGCGGTCTACTTTGTTTACAACTACAATCACCTTATGACCCAGTTCCAGGGACTTTTGCAGAACAAACCTTGTCTGAGGCATAGGGCCCTCAAACGCGTCTACCAGCAGGAGAACACCATTGACCATCTTTAAAACCCGTTCCACTTCCCCGCCAAAATCTGCATGTCCGGGTGTGTCGATGATGTTAATTTTTACCCCCTGGTAATAGGCGGCTGTATTCTTGGCTAAAATCGTTATTCCCCGTTCCCGCTCCAAAGCATTGGAATCCATTACGCGATCTTCAACAACCTGGTTTTCCCGAAATGCGCCGCCCTGTTTCAGCAGTTCGTTTACCAGGGTGGTCTTTCCATGGTCAACGTGGGCGATAATTGCAATATTTCTTAAATCTTCTCTAATCAAGTTTATACTCCCCTTTTTTAAAGCATAGTGGGAAAAATACATTCTCAGCCACTCCATGGCTGAATATTTGTATACTGCCCTATAAACAACCTTATCCTATATTATAGCAAAAAACCTGAATTTCAGGGGGCTGTATTTCCTATAAACATTTTCTGGCTTGGGTTTGTTTTTTTGTGTACTTTTCAGTGAAAATGTTGTAAAATAGCGTTTGGAGAGAAATTTGCCCCTGAAGGGCAGATCAGCATATCTTTATTTTGCAATGATAGGAGCGGCTTTATCATGATTTGGGCGGATAGAAAATGGAAAATAACAGTGTTGGGCAGGATTCTGCCACCGGGAAAATTACTTTCCAAAGGATGGAGGACAACCGCCCTGCTGTTGTTCTGTACAACAATTGTATCGCTTTCCGGCTGTACAGCAATAGAAATTGGCAACTCCAGCGAGGCCGAAGACCCCTATAAACGTTATATTGACAAGCCGGTCAAGTCTGTAAGCGAATGGCTGTTCCAGAGTACAGCTTTGCCGCAGGAGCAGCTTGGGGAACCGGCAGAGGATAAATCCGCCCTGACCTTATATTACAGCTTTCTTAGAAGCCTGAAAAGCGGGGAGATCAAAAAAACCCGGTATTCTGCCAAAAGCCTTTATGATGTTGTTTCCTATACAACGGAAGATATTGTCTTTACAACCCGCAAGGATGGAAACCTTATCATGACATACCGCCAAAGACAGCCAATCGTATTCTGGTATTATCCAGAAACCGATTATTACGATGGGGACTATTATTACTATAAACATAACGGCGACTGGTTTGTCGATACCTTTAACCGCCATGCAAAACAGGTACAATCGGATGCGCTGGGGATCCCGCCGGATATAATCACCCAATACCGGATTACGGAAAGCAAAGTATTCCGCCGCCCAGACGAAGGGTTCCAAGCCTATGTGTATGCCGAATCCCTGGCAGACCGGGAAAAAACAGCCCAGGTTATTGGGGTTATGGACAAGGAAGGTATTTTCTCCTACATTGAAGCAACCGTCGTTTATCCAGACCCAAACGCGGACAAGACTACCGACAGCGGGGAAGAACCCCAGAAAATTACGGAAAAATATATTATCGAATATTCAAAAATAAACGATGTAGTTGAAGTGGAACCTCCGGCAACCCTGACAGAAGAGGAAATTGAATATTTACAGCAGGAATATCAAAATGCTCAGAAACAGCGGAACTTAAATTAAAAGGGGGCCATAACAAATGGATGCAAAGACCTATTCCATGCTGGAAAATTATATGTTGTCCTGTATGGAGGATTCCGCCCACGACAAGCACCATATTTTACGTGTGCTTTATACTGCTATGGAAATTGCGGAAACTGAAAAGGATGTCGATTATGATGTCCTTATCTGTTCCTGCTTGCTGCATGATATAGGGCGGCCTGAACAGTTCCAGAATCCCAGCCTGAGCCATGCAGTTGTCGGCGGGGACAAGGCATATTCCTTTTTAACAGGGCATGGATTCCCGGAAAGCTTTTCAGAAAAGGTAAGGGAATGTATCCAAGCCCACAGCTACCGGAAAAACAGCCCGCCCCAAAGCGTGGAGGCAAAAATACTTTTCGATGCAGACAAGATTGATGTTTCAGGGGCAATTGGGATAGCCCGGACGCTGATTTACACAGGGCAGGTTGGCAGACCTTTGTATTCCTTCCTTTCGGATGGGAGCGTTTCCAGCGGCAAAGGAGATGAAACCCCTTCTTTTTTCCATGAATACAAATTCAAGCTTGAAAACCTGTACAGCCGGTTTTATACCAAACGCGGTACAGAAATTGCAAAAGAACGGCAGGCTGCTGCAATCCAATTCTATGAGAATATTTTCCGCGAGGTATCCCAGCCTTATACGGCAGGGGCAGCAGCATTAAAAAATCATATTGAAACAGGCTTTTAAAGCCCTGTTTTTCGATCTTATCGTTATGTTTTCTATAACATTTTACAGCAACTAATTTGATTCTGTCAGTTTTTGCTATTTCCTGTTTGCTGTAAATGTTGTATAATTAGACTATATCCATTTAATGTATTACTTTAAATCGTTAAACTGAGGAGCGGAAAAGTATGAACTTTGTATTTACATCTCCAAATTTTCCATCATCCTATTGGATGTTCTGTGCGCGCCTAAAGGAAAACGGGGCAAACGTCCTTGGGATTGGCGACTGCCCTTATGACCAGCTTGCCCCGGAGCTGAAAGACGCTTTGACAGAATACTATAAAGTCAGCAGCTTGGAAAACTATGACGAAATGGTTCGGGCGATGGGTTATTTTACACACCGGTACGGGAAAATTGACTGGCTGGAGAGCAACAATGAATACTGGCTGGAACAGGATGCAGCCCTGCGGACAGACTTCAACATTTTTACCGGCCTGCGCAGTTGGGACACAGAACCCTATAAGCAAAAATCCCGTATGAAGGAATTTTTCCAGAAGGCGGGGATCCCCAGCGCCAGGTTCCATAAAGTATCCACCATTGACGCGGCGCGGGAATTCATCTCCCAGGTAGGTTATCCGGTGGTGGTAAAGCCAAACGTGGGCGTAGGGGCAAGCAATACCTGGCGTTTGCACAATGACGACGAACTGTGCTTTTTCTTTGACCATCTGCCGGAAGTTCCCTATTTGATGGAAGAATTTGTAGATGGGATCGTTACAACCTTTGACGGGGTATGCAACAGCAAAGGCGAAATCCTGTTTTCTGCCAGCCACATCACCCCGGATTCCATTATGGACATTATCAACGAGCAGCGCCCCCTTTTCTACTATGTTGACAAGGACATGCCCGATGATGTACGCGAAGTCGGCTCCCGCTGCGTTAAGGCTTTTGAGGTACGCTCCCGCTGCTTCCATATTGAATTTTTCCGCCTGAAAACCGGTAAGGAAGGTTTGGGAAACCCTGGGGATTTGGTTGCCCTGGAAGTTAATATGCGCCCCGCTGGAGGGTATACCCCTGATATGATTAACTTTGCTTCCAGCGCCGATATGTATAAAATTTGGGCGGATATGATCGTTTTCGACCATTCCACTGTGAACCTGGACGGGCCGCATCATTTCTGCTGCTATGTCAGCAGAAGGGATTCTGTTTCCTACACCCATACTGACGCCGAAATCTGGGAAAAATATGGAAATGATATCCGCATTTCCGGCAGGATGCCCGACGCTCTCGCGGATGTTATGGGGAATTTCCTCTATATCGCGTGCTTTGACGAAAAACAGGATATGCTGGATTTTGTTCAGTTTATTCATTCCTGAAAACTTAAAACCTGTTTGTAAATGCTGCCTCCCTGTTAAGGTTAATCCTTTTCAGGGAGGCTTTTTGTATTGAAGCTGGTTTTTGGGGTAAACTAATTTGCGGGGATAAGCTAAGTCGAGTATAAGCTGGGGCGGATTAAAAAGGTTTGAAGAGTCCAGAGGAACTTTCCTAAAAAGTTCCTTTGGTCGCGCCCGCAGGCGCGAAATACCCCAGCAGGCTTAAAGATGGCTTAAACCTCACCTTAGAAGCTGATAGCTAACCACTTCGTCAGTATTTTTGATAAAAAGCCCGCTGGAATTGCTCAGGGCGTGAGATAAGATTGGGATTGGTACCAGCTTCGGGCGGGCAGCCCCATATGGCGGGCTTTCTTCCTCTGTGTCCAACTCCGCAGAGTTGGACGAAGC
>CAOJXI010000151.1 GCA_948465665.1 uncultured Clostridia bacterium
GGGGATTGTGGTTTTCGGAGCCCAGGGCCGGTTTGACCCTGCCCTTGCACATCCCCTTATATGGAGGTTTCTTCTTTCCCTCATTCTTTTTTAGAAAGACATTTTTTAGAAACTGCATACTTATCCAAATTCGCTATTAAATAAGAGCCATACTCCGAGACAATAATACATACATTAGTACCATGAAAGAATGGAAATCATGGTAATTATCCCTTACACTTATATTTAGAAGCTGGTAAAACTAAAGGAGGTAACATATATGGATAGTACTTGCAGTATCAGCCAGGACATAACCCAACTTGTAGAATACGGCATATCCCGAAATTTGATAAAACCGGAAGACAGTACATATATTGTCAACCAACTCTTATCTATGCTCCATTTAGATGAATACCTTCCGCCAATCAATACATCTTCACCCTTGCCAGAGTTAAACAAAATTTTAGAAAATCTTACATCTTATGCAGTCAGCCAAAACTTAACAAAAACTGACAGTATTACGGGACGCGACCTATTTGACACCAAAATTATGGGTTTACTAACCCCACGCCCTTCAGAGGTGACAGCTTCCTTTCAGGAAAAATATAAAAAGTCCCCCCAATTGGCAACATCCTGGTATTACCAATTAAATGGGGACATTAACTATATCCGCCGCGACCGTATTGCCAAAGATGTAAAATGGATTACAAATACATCCTATGGCCCGCTTGATATTACAATTAACCTGTCTAAGCCAGAAAAAGACCCCAAAGCTATTGCTGCTGCATTAACCCAGACACAATCTTCATATCCTAAATGTATGCTTTGCCGGGAAAACGAAGGTTTTGCTGGCCGGCTGGATCATCCTGCCCGCCAAAATTTACGCTTAATCTCTCTTACATTAGGCGGCGAACACTGGTTTATGCAATATTCTCCTTATGTATATTACAATGAACACTGTATTGTCCTAAATGAAAAACATTCCCCTATGAAGGTATGCCGTCAATCTTTCCAGAGGCTATTGGATTTTGTTGAACAGTTCCCTCATTATTTTATAGGTTCAAATGCGGATCTGCCAATCGTAGGAGGTTCCATTCTTACCCACGATCATTTTCAGGGAGGATGCTATACATTTGCAATGGAAAAAGCACCTATCCTCCGTTCCGTTTCAATTAAGGGTTTTGAAAAGTTAAAAGCCGGAATTGTAAAATGGCCTATGTCTGTACTGCGGCTGAATTCGACCAATAAAATTGAGCTGGTAAAGGCTGCTTCCCATATCCTGGACGTATGGAGAGATTACTCTGACCCAGAGGCAGATATATTTGCCTTTACAGATAATACTCCCCACAATACCATTACCCCTATTGCAAGAATGACAAAAGATGGAACTAAGCAGTTTGAATTGGATTTAGTTTTCCGAAATAACCGCACTACGGAACAATATCCTCTGGGGATATTCCATCCTCATCAGGAGCACCATCACATTAAGAAGGAAAATATTGGTCTAATTGAGGTAATGGGCTTGGCTGTGCTTCCTGCCCGGCTGAAAAAGGATTTGGAAGATTTGGAAGAAATTTTGTCTACAGGCGAAGCCATTCCAGACGGCAGTCCTCTGGTAGTACATAAAGCCTGGATAGAAGATATCCACCAAAAGTATTCTCCGGCTGATTTAAAAGAATCTTCAAATCAAATTCTCCGCCAGGAAATTGGCCTTGTCTATATGCAGATATTGGAACAATGCGGCGTTTTTAAGGCAACAAATGACGGTTTGAACCAGTTCCTTCGCTTTATTTCTCAAATATGATAGAAGACCGCCGGACTTTTGTCCGGCGGTCTTCTATTTTTCCTTCATGTTCAAAATTATTTTAAACTACTGCTAATGTTTTCCCGCTTTTATCCGCTTCCGGCGTCCCAACCTTGTACCGGGCCGCAATCTGTTCTGCCTGGTTCTTTGTCACTGTGCGGGTGGTTCCTCCAGATACATAAATCCTCCCACATTCTGGACAGATGGCGTTATGGATTGTCACTGTTTGGAAAACAACTTCCCGGCCTTCCTGTTCTGCCTGGAACTGTTCCCTTCCAACATGTTCCCTTTCGTGGCTCCGTACTGCGGCGTTTGCCATATCCGCGTCAATTGTTGTAGGACTTTTGTAGGACACCCCAGGATCATCAGAACCATCTTGGTATTTGCGGTTTTTGCAGGTCTGACATTCTCCTGAATCGCTTTTACGCTGGACGGCGCTGGACGGGGACTGGTCTTCTTTAGCAGTTGCAGCCAGTGTTTCCCCATCTTTTTTCAGGGATTCTGCTGTTGAACCCACTTCCCATCCCTTTGGAAGATTGGAACGCGCCTGGCCTGGATTCTGTATATTTCCCCAGTTGGATGTCCGGTACCCCATACCTATACTTCCAATAGCCATTCCCATTTATGTCACCTCCTCAGTGCGTTTTTCTATGTCCTTATTATAAAACCTCCGTTTTAAAAAATCAACCCTGTTTCCGTCTTTTGCCTGTATTACTCAGCGGTTATTTTCATTTGGTGCAAGTAAAATGCTGTAATGTCCAGCAGGTACGTTAAATATACGTCTTTCTCCATCTTTGCCATTAGTGCTATATTTTCCCTCCCAGAGCAGGACTACCTGGGCAGAAGCATTAAAGGGAACCTCTATTTCAAGATTCCAGCCGTCCTCCTGGTACTCCCAATTTACCTGATATTCTCCCAACGCGCTTTCATACCGGCATTTCGCCCAGGGAATTCTGGCGTCCGGCTGGGGCATGATAACAGTTTTGGCAAAGCCAGGCCCATCCTCACAAGGGCGCAGGCCGCACATATTCCGATACATCCATTCTACAATAGAACCATAAGCATAATGGTTCAGGCTGTTCATTCCAGTATCGCTGATACTGCCGTCAGGAAGTACAGAATTCCACCTTTCCCAAACAGTAGTAGCACCCATATTTACCTCATAAAGCCAGCTTGGATAATCCTCATTGAGCAGCAGGGTATAGGCATAATCGTTAGCCCCATTATCGGAAAGCACACGGCACAAATATGGTGTTCCCACAAAACCGGTATCCAGATGAAGGTTATTTGACTTCAGCTTTTCACACAACGCCTGGACAACCTTTGAACGGTGTTCCTTTGGTACAATCCCCATAAACAGGGCTACCACCATAGCAGTCTGGGTCTGGATGGCGATCCTGCCTGATGCAGTAAAGTATTCCCTTTGCATGGCGGTTTTTACTTCTGCCGCTAAAGTATGGTACTTTTTATACAGCGCCTTCTCCCCCAAAACTTGAGCTGCTTTTGCGGTTAGTTCCGCAGAATACAGGTAATATGCTGATGCAATATATGCGTTGTCTGTCCCGCCAAACCGGCTGGCTTTGTCAGGGTTATCAAGGGCCAGCCAGTCTGCAAAATGGAAGCCGGTACGCCATAGCCGTGCCCCGCCATCTTTTTCATCCTGGCTTTTGATATAATCTACCCACCCGCACATATTCTGGAACTGGCGGCGCAGTGCCTTTTTATCCCCATAATGCAGGTATATCGTCCAGGGAATCACCGCCGCCGCATCCCCCCAGGCACAGGAAGCCACACAGCCAGCCTCTTTGCCTGCCTTGATGTTCTTTTGATTGCGCATCATCTGCGGCACCACATGGGGGACTGCACCGTCGAAATACTTTTGCTCGAACAGCATATCATGCAGATATTTAGAGAAAAAGGCAGGGGTATACATATTATAGCAGGCTGTTCCACAGAAAATCTGTGCATCCCCCGTCCAGCCCATCCGCTCATCCCTCTGGGGGCAGTCAGTAGGTACATCCAAAAAGTTTCCCTTTTGTCCCCATAGGGCATTATGAAATAATTGGTTGATTTTAGAGTTTGCAGTTGAAATTTCCCCGGTACGGGGCAGGTCTGAATGAAGAACCCATGCAGTAAAATCTTCTGGGGTGACCTCTCCCGGCATCTTAACATTGAGATACCGAAACCCGTAAAAGGTAAAATGTGGACGGATATGGGCTTTTTCCCCATTTGAGATATAAGTGTATTCCTCCTGTGCGCTGCGAAGGTTATCCCGGTAAAAATTCCCCTTTTGGAGAATCTCCCCGCATTGCAGGGTAAGGCTTTCCCCCTCTGGCAAATCTATGTCCGCTTCCATCCATCCAGTCAAATTTTGGCCGAAATCCAAAACGGTTTCTCCTGCTGGGGTCTGGATTACTTCAACAGGCTTTAGCTGCTCCTGTCTGGATACAGGCACGCTCCACCTCTCTGTTAGTTTGTCATAACGCAGGCTGCAGGGCTGTACGCTGTGCCAAGCTCCGCTTTTCGCCCCATTAGACCAGCCCTCAATTTCCAGGCGGCTGTCATAGACCTCCCCATCGTATATTCCGCTGGATACCACTGGGCCTAATGCACATTCCCAGCTTAAATCAGTAGGGATAACTATGGTTTCATCATCCTCTGTCTCCAACACAATTTCGCACAGCAAGGCAAATTGATCCCCAAAAGGCGCATTTTCCGGGCTGAAGCCAAACCGCCCCATATACCAGCCCTTTCCAAGCATTGCCCCCGCTGTGTTTTCCCCTTCCCGCAGATAAGGGGTAATGTCATAGGTTTGATATTGCAGCCAGAAATCATAGTCGTTATAATAAGGCGTCAGGAATTCATTTCCTATCTTTTCACCATTCAAATAAAATTCATACAAGCCCACCCCGCAGACATATGCCCGCGCCTGGCGAATCCTCTTTTCTGAAGGCAGTACAAAGTTTTTCCTCATATAAGGATGGCTTGTACATGCCACTCCGGGGGCTATCCACATTCCTTTCCATGCTTCCCCCAGTTTGCCGGTCTCAAAGTATGCGGCTTCACTTTGAGCCGTATCCCCATTATCTGCCCATACTTGTACCCTCCACCAGTAACGGGTTCGTGGGGACAATGCAAGGCTTAATGGAAAATCAATGCTGTTTGAAGCAGCAGCCTTTCCACTGTCATAAAGGATATGGTCAAAAGTTTCCTCCAAAGATACCTGCACCTGCGCTGCTTCCTGCATTTTGCCTGTACTGCCTTTTGTCACCCAGGACAAGCTGACCCCATCTAAAGCATAACCCATTGGGTTGGCAATGTGGTTGGTACGTAACTTTGTTACTTCCATGGCGTGTTATCCTTTCTGCATACAATATATTTGATAGTTCCAGTATAGTATGCAGGAGACACTTTTACAATTTGTCAGACTGCCTGTTTTTCTTAACTTATTTTAGGCATTTTTTCCTTTGAATGGGAACATGGATTCCGTGGGATGAAAAACAGACAGGTTTTCAGCTATCCTATCTAAAGCAAGCCCAGCTCCAATTTTCAACGGAAAGGGAGGGGGCTCTATTTGCGGGAAAAAAACCGGAAGGTTTTCACCAGAATCAATCTTTTTGATTCCGTCAATTAGCCCTTTTTGTGCATTGAAAATATTCACATAAGTTTTTCTCACGATAGCCCCATCATTTACAAGGCAGATACTGAAACAGCGGCAGCTCCAAGTTACTGAAATATACCTTGCAGCCAAAGGATTTAATAAAAGACTCTGAGAACATAAAGCAAGTTTTCTGCCCATCCCAGCCATTAATGCAAATTCCCACAACGCCTGCTTTTCAATCCTTGTAATATCATCCGGTGCCGCCATTATAACACGTTTTATATGTATCCAGGGGTTTCCTCCCAAAGCCCGCTTTAAAGCATCAAAGGAATACGTTCCATCCCAGATTGTATGGAATTTTGGAATATAGGGGATATTTTCTTCCGAGGACAAATCAATATGCTCCTCCCTATTTTCTTTTCTGTTCCAAATATAAATGGAATCGTTTCCTATCCATAGAAGATAATCTATTCCTTTTTGTGTCCGTCTGAATTTCATATTTTCTCCTGTCATTTGGCCCTCTTAAATTTTAAGATTTTCTTGGGCTGCTATAAATACGCCATCATAAGGTTCCATTCCCCATCTTATCTTACCCTTGATACAATTTCAAGTGGGATTTTTATTTTAACATGAGTTCGACGAAAAACCATACTACAAAAGTCCAGGAACCTTTATTAAAAGCCAATTTTTCTGTTGGTGCACCCCCCTGCCTCCCCTGAAAGGGGAGGTGCCGCCGCAGCGGCGGAGGGGTTGAACTGCATCGTATGGCTACAATGCTTCAAATAAAGCCAATAAACATGAATTTACAAATCGAACTCACGTTATTTTAACATGAGTTCGACGAAGTTGTATGCCCTTCGGTCTTAGGTACGCCCTCATGGCAAACCGTTGGTTTGCTGGATGGCTGCAAGAGGAAACTTAAAGCTCTGCCCAACTCTGCGGAGTTGGACGAAGCGGAAGAAGCCCGCCTAATGGGGCGCTCCCAATAAGCTGGTTCCAATCCAAATCTTATCCCTCCCCCTAAGCAATACCAGCGGGCTTTTATTTAAATACTGACGAAATGGTTAGGTATCTACCTCTAGGTATAGGTTTATACTTTCTTTCAGCAAGCTGGGGATTTCGCACCTGCGGGTGCGACCAGGACGCCGTCCCATATACGGGAACTTAAGGAAGAAAAGAATAAAAAGG
>CAOJXI010000152.1 GCA_948465665.1 uncultured Clostridia bacterium
ACCCCCTGAGCAATACCAGCGGGCTTTTTATTTTGAATACTGACGAAGCGGTTAGTCATCAGCCTCTTAGGTAAGGTTTAAGCTATCTTTCAGCCTGCTGGGGTATTTCGCGTCTGCGGACGCGACCAGGGGGCTTTTGAGGAACAGCCCCCTGGACCCGAAACCTTTTTAATCCGCCTTAGCTTGTACTCATCTTAGCTTTGCCCCGCAAATTAGCTTTACCTTTGTCGTTGAAAATAACTTTATAATATGGTATGATAGAAAAAGACAGCAAATTTATTGCTCACAGGGGAATTTTCCCTTGAATAATTGTGGCGTTTGGTGTATCCTAAAATACATAGGGGTGATTTGATGAATAGTGAACCGACGATTTCCTTTACTCTGCGTGAGGAACGGGAAAAAGAAATGAAAACCGTCCTGACTGCCGTTTATGATGCTCTGAAGGAAAAAGGGTATAATCCGATTAACCAAATCGTCGGGTATATCCTTTCAGAAGACCCAACCTATATTACCACCCATAAAAAAGCACGCAGCTTGATTCGGCGGATTGACCGGGACGAATTATTACAGCTTTTAGTAAAATCCTATCTTGATAAGGCCGAAGCAGAATCCAGCAGGCAATAATAGGAAATTTGTAGAAGAAGAATATTCTCCCAAAAAAGTTTACAAAATGTTTAGAAAGCCCATTTGGTAAATGAAAATTTTTCTACTTGAGAAATCTTAGGATAATCAGTTTAAAAATCGGGATAAAAAGGTTTTTTCTGAGGGGAAAGCTGTAAGAAAAGCCTGTACATTAAGCGTACTCCACGAAAACCATAGGAATTTTAGGGAAAGATTCGGTGCATTTACACATTCGCTGCCTTATGTTATAATAGGTGATAGGGTAAAGTGGGTGATTTAACGTCGTTTTATGCACCTTTTTCTTTTATGTAGAACAGAACCCATCAAACCCGCCGGGCCGTTTCTCTTAAAGGGAATAAGGCCAGGCGGTTGTTTTCTCTTGCCCATTGAAAAAAATCTGCTTTTTGTGAAAAATTGAAACTTTGATGTGATTGAAAAAGGAGGAAAATAAATGGCAGAAAAAAGAAAACCTGATAAGGGAATGTCATATAATGGTAATCAACTTGTGCGTTGTGGAAATGTCCTTTATCTGGGGGATTTAAATGCAAGCCATTTTGCCATGATGCAGATAATTGCTTCAGACAAGCTTCAGGATCTGGAGGTTCCTCAGAAAGTAGCAGTTCAGATTATTGCCAATAATCCTGCCCTGCCCCCAAAGGATAAGGTTATTAAGCGGGCAATGAAAGATGATTTATACAGTGCCTTAAATGTAGCCCATGTATGGCTTCAGCAGCATTTGGAACAGTAAATTTATTGTCGGTGGGTTAAAACAAAAATGGTGTGAAAAATACCTTGAAAAAACTGGTTCACAGTTTTTTCAAGGTATTTTTATTTTTTATCCGCTTCACAAGGCCATCACATAAATAACAAAAAATATTGAAATATTTTTCAGCGTTCCGTTTCAATCCGTTTAAGTTTTTATCAAAATCAAAGGATATACTAAAAGCAGAACAAAAGAGAACCCCAGAAACAAAAGGAAAATTTTTAGGAGGTTATTTATTATGAGTGATTTTAATAATAGAAACGATTCTTTTTACAATGACAGCCAAAATTCCAACTCTTTGTCTACACAGGATTCTTATTCGTCCCAAACTTACTATTCTGAGGAATTAAAGGAGAAAAAAGGCAGGACATCTAAAATGATTGCCGCTGCTATGGTGTGCAGCGTTGTACTCTCCGGCGCAGCAGGATTTGGCGGGGGATTGCTGGCTTCCCGTTTTGCCGAAAATGGGTCAGTATCCGACGTTCCCCTCGTTGACAATCCTTCCTCCAATTCTACAGCCGTTTCAGGCGTCTCCAGCAGCCCTGAAATGAACTCCAATACCATTAATACAACTAATGTCAATAGTACATCAGGAGCTATGACAACCGCTCAAATCGCCGCTGCAACCGCTAACAGCGTGGTTGAAATTACGACCGAATCCGTTGTAACCGGCGGAGGGTTTTGGGTTCAGCAATATGTAGCATCCGGTGCAGGCAGCGGGGTTATTCTCTCTGAGGATGGCTATATTGTCACTAATAACCATGTTATTGAAGACGCTACCTCTGTTACCGTCCGCCTCCATAACGGAGAGTCCTACGAGGCGAAAATTATTGGTGCGGACAGTGAAAAGGACGTTGCCTTGATTAAAATAGAAGCCTCTGGGCTTTCCCCTGCTGCAATCGGGAATTCTGACAACCTTGTTGTTGGAGAAGAAACGGTTGCTGTTGGAAATCCCTTGGGGCAGTTAGGCGGTACAGTTACAAATGGAATTGTAAGCGCCCTTGACCGCGAAATTACCATTGACGGTGAAACTATGAACCTTCTCCAGACAAACGCCGCAATTAACCCCGGCAATTCCGGCGGCGGGCTTTTTAATGAAAAAGGCGAGCTGGTTGGCGTAGTTGTTGCTAAAAGTTCCGGCAATAACTTAGAGGGGTTGGGATTTGCTATTCCTATTAATGATGTTATGGAAGTTGTCAACCAATTGAAAGAATATGGTTATGTTACAGGCAAACCCTACCTAGGAGTCTCCTTGGTTGACATTGATACTGTCCAGAAGGCAATGCGCTATGGCGTCTCAAGGGCAGGCGTTTATGTCGCAGAGGTTGAGAGAAAAGAATCTGGCTTGGAACCCGGCGACTGTATTGTACAAATTAACGGGCTTAATATTGAAAGCAGTAATGATTTAAGCCAATCTATTAAGTCTTATTCAGCAGGGGATACAGTTGAACTGACCGTTATTCGGAATAACCAGACAGTAGAGGTAAACGCTGTTTTGGGTGAAAAAGTCCCCCAATCTGTCCAGCAGAAAGATCAGGATTCCCTGTCAGACCAGATTATCGCCCAGCAAAGCCGTATGGAAGCCTAACCGGCTAAAGGCTTGATTGGGAAAATCCTAGGGAAATACTTGAATATCGTCCAGGATACGGGTATACTAAAAATAGAAAATTAATCCAGAAAGGAAGCTGTTTATTTATGAGGACTTTAAAAAAGCTGGACGAATTCCGCACAGAGGCTGGAAACGCCCTTTTTACCAAATCCCAGGCTGTGGCTGTTACACTCCGCCTTTTGGAAATGGAAATGAACGCATGTGAAACTTCTGAGGAATCGGAGGTGTTCGCCAATGCCTTGAAAATTGCCCATGTGGGATATTTAGACAGTACCAATACTGAAACAGACTCTATGTTGGACAACTTGGGCGTTGCACGTATTACCGCTGATCAGATCGTTTCCGCAGTACAATCAATCGTGTTCGATGCAGAATAATTTTTAACACTTTGATACAGATTCAGGCCCCACCCTTTACGAAGGATGGGGCCTGTTTTAATGATTTAACCCACAATCATTTAATGGAAAGAAGGCGGGGAAACCTGGGTATTTTTAAACGGATTGTTTCCAGGGGAAGGTTCCGACATACTAAAGTACATTCTTGCAGCCTTTGTGGTTCCAAAATCACGGTTGGAACCTGTATCCTGAACTTTATTAAATGCCTCCCGGAACATAGCGTTATGAGCTTCTTCACGGTTAAGAAGGAAGTCAATCGTTTCTTTTACCTTTTTGTCGTTAATCTGGCGGTAAAGATATTCATAAACCACCTTTGCCCTTTGCTCAGAGGCGATATTAGACAAAAGGTCTGCGCAGAGATCCCCTGTAACAGTCACATAGTCGGCAGTCCAGGAATAGCCTGAAGCATTAATCAACCCTGGATTCAACCCTAGAAGAACATGGGACTCGATTTCCCCTGCCGGAACAGACTGGGCATCTACATCATGTCCGTTTAACAGGTTGATTGTTTGGGCAACCATTTCCAGATGCCCCAGCTCTTCAGCTGCAATGTCCAAAAACAGGTCTTTGATTTCAGGGTCTTTAATACGGAAGCTTTGGGACATATACTGCATGGCAGCCTTTAATTCTCCATTGCCTCCGCCCATCTGTTCCTGGAGCAGCGCGGCGTATTGGGGATTGGGTTTTTCGACAGCGACAGGATGAAACAGCATTTTTTCATGTTTAAACATAGGAAATACCTCCCTTTCTAAGAATAGGATTTCCTTTTCTGTTTGCTTTATTCAAGGCTCTTTATAATGACAAACTCATGTAAAGTAAAAGGGAAGCAGTATTTTTGCTGCTTCCCTTTTATATTTTGTCAGTGAAAGAACCCTTTTGGCATAGGGTAAATTTTTCTGGAGGAAGAAGTTCCCCTATGGGAACACTTTCTCAACAAAACCCAGTTCCTTTAAACAATAGTTAAGCTTTTCAAGCCCTGCTTTGTCGATCCCCTCCCAGGAAAGCATCTCCACACCGTTGTACCTTTGCAGGCTGGCTATATACTTTATTTTGTGGCTGGCAAGGGCATGAAACACAGATTCCGGCAGTTTATTTTCCAAAACTTCCAGGGGCAGAAGCTGAACAGGTGCTTTTGGCGGAAACCCCTTGTCAAATTCCTCTATCTCCTTTGGCGTAACCTCGAAAACCCTATCCTCATAAAATTTTCCCGAAATTCCATCCAATGCCCTGTCATATAATTCTAATGCCATTAAAGCATCAAAGCTGGCTCCCTGTGGGTTAGTAATTCCATATTCCCCGGCCCGACGGAAGCCAAACCGCGGGTAATAATCAGGATGGCCGTAAATGATAACTGCCCGGTATCCAAGTTCCTTTGCTCTGTCAATGGAATGGTGCAGCAGGGCAGAACCTATACCCATTCTTTTATATGCAGGAAGGACGCTGAGAGGCCCAAAAGTTAAAACTTTTGTCTCCCTGCCATCGCCTGCGACGACTTTTGATCTGCTGTAAACCACACTGCCCACAAGCTGCCCTTCAGTTTCTGCCACAAAGTCAAGCTCCGGTACAAAGGCGGGAGAGCTTCGCAGTTTATGAACTAACAGATGTTCCCCATCGCAGGTAGGATGGTCCATACATCCCCAGAAAGCCTCGCGGGTTAATTCTTCTACAGCCCGGTAATCTGCGGGCGTTTCCAAACGTATTGTTATATTCAAAAGAAATCCCTCCTGTTCCCATCCTTCTTTTTGGCGCGGATTTGCTTGGCAAGAGACTTATGCCATTGCTGTTTCTGGCGCAGATAGGCGCCTTTATCGTCAGAAAATTTGGCTTCGCTTTTTAAGCGGCAGTAACTTTCCCAACGTTCCGGGGATAAGGCCCCTTTGGCAATCGCCTCACGGACAGCACAGCCTGGTTCCGATTGGTGGCGGCAGTCGCTGAAACGGCATCTTCCCAGATATTCTTCCACATCTTCAAAGGCACTGTGGATACCAGTGGAAACATCCCACATTCCCAATTCCCGCATACCAGGGGTATCAATCACCATGGCCCCGCTTTTCAGCATGATAAGCTGACGGTGGGTTGTTGTATGGCGGCCCCGGCTGTCTTCTTCACGAATTGCGCTGACTGACATGATATCCTCTCCTGCAAGGGCGTTGACCAGGCTGGACTTTCCAACCCCGGACGACCCCAGGAATACCACCGTTTTTCCTGGCTGGATATATTTTAAAAGCCCATCCATACCAAACCCGCTTTTAGAGCTGACCGCGTATATATCAACCCCCGGCGCAATGTCTTCGGCTGCTTTCAGATATACTTCATAATCTTCCGTTAAGTCGGCCTTGGTCAGCACAATCACCGGAACTGCCCCTGACTGCCATGCCAATGTTAAATACCGTTCCAGGCGTTTTTCATTAAAGTTATGGTTTAACGACTGTAAAATAAAAACATAATCAAAATTAGCCGCTACTGCCTGTTCGCCCCGTCCAGGGGTCGGGTCACGGCGGGAAAAGAAAGTTCTCCGTGGAAAGGTGCGGATAATTTGGCTGTCGCCATTAGGAATATAGTTAATTTGGACAAAATCGCCAGTGGTTGGAAATTCCTCTGTCCCATTATAATATTGCTTCGTTTTCAGGCGGGCGTGGGTTTCTCCATATTCACAAACAAGCTCATAACGTTCCTTGTGTACTGCTGTGATGCGTGCAGGGATGCCCTGCCCATCATTGGGTTCCATCTCCGGCATAATCCCATAGTTCTGTAAATCCAATTCTGAATTCCTCCATTATTATTGTTGTTTTGGCTTTGTTGACAGTTACACGCATAAAAACAACTCCTTTCTTTTGGCTGTGTCCTAAAAGGACACAAAAATACCGCCGAAAGCAACCCTTACGGCAATACTTTCTGCGGTTCAGCTAAATATAAAAATAACATACTCCTTTGAGTATGCTACAACCAACGTTATAGTATTCACTAAAGGTATTTTACAGCTATTTAATTTTATGGTTTCATGACAAATACCTCCTTTTTTATTTGCTGAGACAGCTTGATTTGTGGCAAGTATAACATACTACTGTATAATTGTCAAGTTTTAATTTAGCAGTTTTCCTTATTTAATTGTAGTTCTAAATTGCAATATCAAATAGGACACGAGAAAAGAGGTCGGAAGCAGAGGAATA
>CAOJXI010000153.1 GCA_948465665.1 uncultured Clostridia bacterium
TCCGCTGCACAACCCCCTGGACCCGAAACCTTTTTAATCCGCCCCAGCTTGTACTTATCTTAGCTTTCTCCCGCAAATCTGCTTTATCATACTGGTTTGCTGGAATGGTGCTTGACTTGTAGGAATGAAAGCATTACAATGTTTTCATTGGGTATTGTAAACCAAAATATCCATACGCCTTATAAAATCCGACAAAATTCCTGCAAAAAACACCTCGTTCCATAAAAATCTGACTGCGCACGTTTTATTAATGGATAGATTCCAAGCGACGGAGATGAATAAAGAGGTTAAATATGAAAGATTTAGAAAAAATTGTGCTTTTAATCGATGCAGATAATACGCAGATTAACAAGTTAGAGGGCGTTATACGGAAAATTTCTGCGTATGGGCGTATTGTGGTAAAAAGGGCATATGGGAATTGGAAAAAAGACACTTTAAAAAATTGGGAAAGTGAATTAAAACGACTGGCGATTAAGGCAGAACAACAGTTTGACTATGTTTTGGGAAAAAACGCTACTGATATGGCATTGGTAATCGACGCAGTAAATTTGCTGCATAGAGGGATATATAATGGATTTGCCATTATAGCCAGCGACAGCGATTATACACCTTTGGCAATTTATTTACGCGAATCCGGCACACGGGTGATAGGGGTAGGGGAGAAGAAAGCGCCGGAAGCCTTTCGGAATAGCTGTGATGAATTTTTATTTTTAGAAGATATAGACAGCGCCGAAGGGAAGGCGGAGGAGCCTATGCCGGAATCAGACAAAGCCAGTATTATACATACGCTGTTGAAAAAAGCCGCTGAAAAGTATCAAAACCAGGAAGGCTTTGTAAACGTGAGTTCGGCAGGACAGCTTATAAAAAGGGAACTGCCGGAATTTAATGTTAAAAACTACGGATTTAAAAAGCTGACCAATTTAATTGAAGCTTTCCCAGAAAAATACGACATAAAAAAATCACCAAGCCAGGGCAAGGCCATTATTGTCACATACAGATGTAAGGCGGTCGTTTGAAACAGGCTCGAATAAAGTACATGCAAACACATTTGCCAGGGTTCTTGACAATTATCTTTAGTTGGAGTAGGATAATATAACAAAAGTTTTGTATCCGAAATTTACGGTACGATCAAATTGGGAGGAATGTTAAAATGAAACGTCAGGGACAAATCCGAGTAGAATCGGAGAATATGTTTCCAATTATAAAGAAATGGCTTTATTCTGATAAAGATATTTTTCTTAGGGAATTAGTCTCCAACGGCTGCGATGCAATCAGCAAGCTGGAAAAACTTCGTGGTATTGGGGAAGCCCCTGCTTCTGAGACCCCGCCGCGTATCATTGTCGCCATTGATAAGGACGCTAAAACATTATCTATCTGTGATAATGGCATTGGTATGACCGAGGAAGAAGTGGAACGTTATATTACCCAGGTCGCTTTTTCCGGCGCACAGGAGTTCGTTGAACACTATAAAGAGAAAACTGACGGTGGAGATGCCGGTATTATCGGGCATTTTGGTTTAGGCTTTTATTCTGCCTTTATGGTAGGGGCACAGGTGGAAATAGACACCCTTTCCTATCAGGAAGGGGCTGCTCCTGTCCATTGGTTCTCAGACGGCACTGCCAACTATGAAATCAGCGACGGCGCAAGGGATTCTGTTGGCTCAACTGTAACCCTCCATATTGCAGAAGGGGAAGAGGAATTTTTGGAGGAAAGCCGCATCCGCTCAATCCTTCATAAATACTGCCAGTTTATGCCCTATGAAATTTACCTGAACCCCAAGCATCTGGACGAACAGCCCCAGCCCGTTGAGGATCAGCCCGCGGAAGGGGAGGAAGACAAAAAGACCCCGGAAAAAGATTACCCTGTCAACGATACCCATCCCCTTTGGCTCAAAGCCCCTAAAGACTGCACTGACGAGGATTACAAGTCCTTTTATTCCAAGGTCTTTATGGACTTTAATGAGCCATTGTTCTGGATACATCTTAATGTTGACTATCCCTTTAACCTCAAGGGAATCCTGTATTTCCCAAGGCAGCAGAACAAAGTTGAAGTGATGCCCGGCGAAGTCAAACTTTACTGCAACCAGGTTTATGTTGCAGACAACATTGAGGAAATCATCCCGGAATTCCTTTTGCTGTTAAAAGGTGTTATTGACTGCCCCGACCTGCCTTTGAATGTTTCCCGGAGCTTTTTGCAGAACGACGGCGATGTTGCTAAAATTTCCCGCCATATTACCAAAAAGGTTTCGGACAAGCTTCATGAAATCTTTAATGGGGATCGCGAGCAGTATGCCAAATACTGGGAAGATATTTCTCCCTTTATTAAATTCGGCTGCATCAAAGATGAAAAATTCTATGACAGAGCAAAGGACATCCTTTTATTAAAAACCATAGGAGGGGAATTTAAAACCCTGGACGAATTCCCCAAGGGCGATGACAAAAAGATTTTTTATGTCACCGACGAAAACCAACAGTCCCAATATATTCGTATGTTTAAAGATCAGGACATGCCTGCTGCGTTGCTGACCCATGCGATTGATCCCCATTTCATCAGCTTTTTGGAGTACAAAAACCAGGATCTGAAATTTGCCCGTATTGATTCTGATATCGGTTCCGCAATGAAGGGCGGCGAAAGCGACGCGGAATTGGAGAAATCCATTACCGAACAGTTTACGAAAGCAATGGAGGACAAAAACCTGGAAGTAAAGGCTGAAGCCCTGAAGGACGAGGGAACTCCCGCCGTTATCCTTCTCAGTGAGGAAGCCCGCCGGATGCAGGATATGAGCGCTATGTACGGAATGGATTTTGGCTATGGCGAAAAACCGAAGGTTTCTATTGTCCTTAATTCACGCTGCCCGGTTGTGAAGTCTATCCCTTCTTTGAACGAGGAAAATAAAAAGCTGGTCTGCCAGTATGTCTATGACCTTGCTATGCTGAGCCACCGGTCTCTTTCCGCTGACGAAATGGCTGACTTTATGAAGCACAGCCTTAAAGTCCTTGAACTCGCTTCCCGTTAAGCAGGATTTAGCCGTCTTTTATTCTTTCACCTTCACCCCTTTCCACAAACGGAGGTCTTTTCTGTATGCCCAAAAAGGAATATCGTACCGAACGCCTGATTTTAAGAGCTTCTAAATTGGTTTCCCCCCAGCAGACACTGGATTATTATAAGAGGAACCAGGAGCTTTTTACACCCCTTGATCCCAAACGCATCACAGGGTTCTATACTTTTGCTTACCAATTCCTGATGCTCCATCAGGATGAAGTTGAAAGGCAGGCCGGATGTACTGTTAAATTTTGGGTTTTCACAAAGGAGAATCCAGACCGGATTATTGGCATGGTTTCCTTTTCCAATATAAAATATGGGAATGTTTCTTCAGCTTTTTTAGCGTATAAGCTGGATTCATCCTGCTTAAACAAGGGATTTATTACGGAAGCGATTGCAAGGGGAGTACGTATTATTTTTGAAGAACTGCATTTGAACCGGATAGAAGTCGCAGTGCTGCCGAGGAACTTGCCGTCACTGCGGGTAATGGAGAAATTGGGGTTTGTAAAGGAAGGGTTTTCGCCAAGGTTTATGGAGATTAACGGCGTTTGGGAGGGCCATGTCCGGTTTGGGCTGGTCAATGACCCGGAGGCAGATTGGCATAAATTGCCCCCGCATATCAGGTGCGCGGCTTATACGGTTCCAAAAGCACGGCTGGCAAAATTGTTTTGCAGGGAATAAAAGGAAAATATTAATTAAGGAAAAGCGGAGAAGCCCTCTTAAGCTCTCCGCTTTTCCTTGAAATATACATATCAAAATCATCCGAGGTGCTTTTTTCAATGGACTTAAAATACAGCGTTCCAGCGATATTGATGGCTGGAATGGTCATGCTGTCCGGGTGTTCCCGCGGCCTGCCGCTGGGGGAACCGGACAAACCGTCTGCCGCCGAATCCGAACAGCAGGAGGAAGCCTTTGATTTTACTGCAATGAGCTTTGAGGAACAGAAAGCTATTGTAAAGGAAACACTTGATAAGGCAACGGCATTTTGTGACTACAGGGATATAGGCAAACATAAAAATGAATCAGAAATGGCTGTCCTTACCAACAGCAAAGGGGAAAAGGAAAAATTTTATCTGACAGATTACCCTTACCATTCCGTTGAGGAAATGCGCCAGGATATGCTGACGGTATTCAGCTCCCCGGAGGTGCTGGATGACAGGTTTTCCTATCTGTTTGAAGGGGCGGCTGACTATAATAATCAAATTTATGCAGTTGGGGGCGCGCCTTCACAGGCCAGAACATGGGACTGCGAAAAGATGGAAATTACAAAAATAACGCCCTGGACAATTACAGCTTCCATGCCTGTTAAGGGGCAATGGGGGGATGAATCGGTTTCCTCTGTTACGGTGGAGTATCTGGATGGGAATGTCGTCGTAGGGGAGGACTACTTTGCCAAAGAAACAATCCATCCAAATGTTCCCTCTATTGATAAGATTGAAAACCTTGACTTTACCAAAATGACCTTTGAGGAACAACAAGCTGTCATAAAGTCAGTTCTTGAAAGGGCTGCTATGTTCTGCGGGTATGGAGAAACGGAGAAATATACAGATTATTTTCCCAGCCCTTCGGAAATCATTAAACAACCGAATCATGTGTGGAAAGACTGCGAGTATTATCCGTCCTATTATCCATATAGCTGTATCAATGAAATGAAGCTGGATATGTATACGGTTTTTAAATCGTCCATGAGCATTTTAGATAGGGAATTATCGTATATTTTCAGTAACCTCGTAGATTATAACGACAGGATTTATGTGTATCCTGGGACGAGCGGGCTGAATAAGAGGGGAAGATGGGATGCGGAACGGATGGAGGTTTTAGAAGTTACGCCGGAAAAGATTACCGTTTCCATGCCTACGGCATATGGCTCTGAACATGAGGAACATATTGAGCCCCTTACATTTGAGTATTTTAATGGGTATGTTGTTGTAAGTTATGATTATTGGGGACACGAGCTTTACTAATATAAAATAGTTCTGCTGGAAAACATTTTTGTTTTCCAGCAGAACTTGTTTTTATTCATTTTTCAGAAAGGATTCCTTTGTCCTGCGTTCGGTATCCCGGCAGTATGCCATAATTTCAATGCTGCTCATATAGTTGTCGAATACGTGTTCGCCGTGTTCCTCAAAATATTTTTTGAAAGGGCAGAGCAGGCGCACAACGTTGGTCTGGTTGAAAAATATAAGCTGTACGGGACATTCCATTAACCTGCTTATGCCGGATATGGTCAATGTACCGTTTTCTTCCTGAATGTCTGGGCAGTCCCGCAGTATGTTTTTATGGGCGGCTGCTTCATCCAGCATTTCCCTGTCCTTGCCCCCTATAATATTCGATACAGCCACCCGCTGGAGTTTATCCTGGAAATCAGTATCAATTACTACCTGTGCCGCATCCAGCATAAAGTCATAGCCATACCGCCATGTGGCGGAATATTCGACAGCCGTCCATCCCTTTATTTCCTTTGTTCCTTTAAAAAGCAATTCAATCATCCCTTATACAATGTTGTATCCCTGGCTGCTTAGGATTTCCAGAGCTTTTCTAAAATTTTCCTTTTTCACCAGGATGTAATCCGTATTATAAGTGGACACTGCAAAGATGCTGATGTGGCTTTCTGCCAGAAGGGTGGACACTTGGGACAGGATGCCCACCAGTGAAAAATCCAAAACCCCCTCTATCCGAAAGCCTTTCCAGCCGTCTTCGCGGGCGATGGTTTCAGCCGGAACGTCCTCTGTGGGGCAGACCAGGGAGATTTCCTCGTCAGTCCTGCCGATGAAATACAAGCTTTTGTTTAAATCCAGATGTTTTGTGTCTGCTATTTTGCATACGGTCAAATCACTGAGGATAGGCTTTATTTCCATATCACCTTTTCCTCCAAATCAAACCATGGAGAATACAGGAATTTCTTCAGTCTCCAGCAGGGAATCAAGGCTTTCCTCACGACGGCTGGCTATTTCAAGGGCAATTTGTGCAAAGGCTTTCCCGGCTTCGTTTACTGTCCCGTTTTGGCAGTATCCAAATGTGTGGATTTCATGCTCTATAAACGCGATTGCTGAATCCAGCACATCATCCAGGCTGAATTCTTCGCTCCCCAGCATTTCAAAGGTGAGGGCTTCCCATTCCTGAAAAATTGCGGGGGAGGTGTGCCTGCCATTGCGGAACAGCGACGGGTCTGTCCCATTCACTAGGAACGCCAGGCTCCTGCTTGGCTCTGCTTCATAATATTTCAGCAGCAAATGATGAACCATTTCAAACGCCTGTCTGCTTGTATACATATCGTTTCCCTCTCTTATGTTCCATTCATTATGGATTTGAAAATCGTTTGGGTTCCAATGCAATTATACAAACTTTGCTTTGAAATTTCAATAGGTTATAGCCATTTTTACTAAGAAATTTCCCTGCCGATTTTTAAACATAATGGGAGTTCATAAAGCTCATTTGCGGGAGAAAGCTAAGATGAGTACAGGCTACGGCGGATTAAAAAGGTTTCGGGTCCAGGGGGC
>CAOJXI010000154.1 GCA_948465665.1 uncultured Clostridia bacterium
CTGGCGGGCTGAGTTCAGCAGAGCTGAACTCGGACACAGCGGAAGAAAGCCCGCTTAATGGGGCTGCCCCCACGAAGCTGGTTCCAATCCCAATCTGATACCTCCCCCGAAGCAATTCCAGCGGGCTTTTTTATTAAAATACTGACGAAGCGTTTAGTTATCTGCCTCTTAGGCAAGGTTTCTGTTTACTTCCAGCAAGCTGGGGTATTTCGCGCCTAGCGGGTTCAGTTCAGCAGAGCTGAACTGGCGACCAGGGGGCTTTTGAGGAGTGCAGCTCCGCTGCACAACCCCCTGGACCCGAAACCTTTTTAATCCGCCCTAGCTTGTACTCATCTTAGCTTACTCCCGCCGCTTTGCTTTATCGAATTTCATTTATCATTATTTTAGAAAGGCGTGGTCATATAAATGGCTTTTGAAGATATAGGCATAGATTTAGGAACTGCATCTGTTCAGGTTTGTGTAGAAGGTCATGGAATTGTTTTGGAAGAACCTTCCGTAGTAGCCCTAAACACAAAAAACGATACAATCTGCGCTGTTGGTGAAGAAGCCTACAAGATGATAGGCCGGACCCCCGCATATATACAGGCAATCCACCCATTGGAAGACGGCGTAATCTCCAGCTATGAAGTAGCTGAAAAAATGGTGCAGTATTTCCTAAAAAAGTGCTGTAAAAATTCCGTCTTAAAGCCCAGAGTCGTGCTCTGCGTCCCCTCAGGCGTAACGGAAGTAGAAGCCAGGGCCGTAGTAGATGCAGCAGTTGCTTCTGGTGCCAGGCGGGTATATTTGATAGAAGAACCTGTTGCCGCAGCCTTGGGCGCTGATATAGATATCTCCATCCCTAACGGCAGAATGGTTGTAGACATTGGCGGCGGTACAACGGATATAGCGGTTATTTCCCTAAGCGGCGTTGTTACGAAAACGTCAATCAAGCTTGCCGGGCAGAAAATGGATCAGGCGATTATCCGATATATCCGGCAGAGCAGGGGGATTTTGATTGGAGCCAAGACTGCGGAACAGATTAAAATCCAGATAGGTTCCGTATATATGGAGGACGGCGACCCGGATCCGGTTATGGAGGCTAAGGGCAGGGATTTAGCCTTGGGGCTTCCAAGAAAGTTTTCTATTAACCGTAAGGAATTAATCCCTGTCCTTCAGGAAATGGGGCTTCAGGTGATTCACTCTATCCAGGGCGTTGTGGAACGTACCCCGCCTGAATTAGTTGGCGATATCTTTGTAAATGGGCTGCTTTTGACTGGCGGCGGCGCTATGATCAACGGGCTGGATCGGCTTATCCGGGAAAAAACCAGGATTAAGGCGGTTCTTGCAAAAGACCCTGTCCGGTGTGTGGCAAGAGGGACTGTTAAGGCGTTCCAATTATTGGATGTGTTGCAGGATGGTTTCTTTGCCCCGTCAATTCATATCCATTAAATTGGATGCAGGAAGGAGGGCATGATAAATGAAAATCAGGGATATATCGAAAAAAGCATCTTTTTCATTGGAGGTTTTTCCTCCCAAAAAAAGTTATTCCCTGCAGTCTGTTTCAAAAACATTTGGCAGGCTTGCAGCTTTGGAGCCGGATTTTATCAGCGTCACCTATGGGGCAGGCGGCTCTAATATCCAGCAGAATAAAACCGTTGAACTTTGCCGGAAGCTGAAGCAGGATTATAAAGTGGAACCTGTAGCTCATCTGACCTGTTTCAATTCCAGAAGAGATGAAGTTTTAACTATGCTGGAACTGATGAAGGAACAGGGGATTGAAAATATCCTGGCGCTGCGCGGCGACAGGAATCCAGACATTACCCCGCCTGGGGACTTCCATTATGCCTGTGAATTAATTGACTTTATCCATACCCATACAAAAGAAGGGGATTTTGACATTTGCGCTGCCTGCTATCCTGAAGGGCACCCGGAATGTGACAGTTTGAAGGAAGACGTTCGGCATTTAAAGCAAAAAGTAGATGCAGGGGTAAGCCTTTTAATCAGCCAGCTTTTCTTTGATAATGAGGATTTTTATCATTTTTTAGAATTGTGCGATGTGGCAGGGATTGGGGTTCCTATCCATGCCGGAATCATGCCAGTGACAAATAAAAGTCAGATTGAACGGATGGTATCCACCTGCGGCGCATCCCTTCCCAGAAAATTTTCCAGGATGATGGCAAGGTATGAGAACAACCCCCAGGCGCTGATGGACGCTGGTATTTCCTATGCAACGGAGCAGATTGTAGACCTGCTTGCCAGCGGGGTAAGCGGAATTCATCTTTATGCAATGAACAAACCGGAAATTGCAGAGAAGATTAAAGGGAATATTGCATCCCTCATTGACGTACACAACCAAGAATAAAATTGTTGGGAAAGGATATAAAGGATTGTGAGGATATTTCCTGATGTTTCCCTTGAGGGAATCCATGTGGATAAGGAGGAAATGCTGCGTTATTTGGGGTTTCGCGGACAGGAATTAGACGAAAGTCTGAGAAATTCAATCAACCGTTGCGCAGATTTGGCGGAACAGGCTGCTTTGCCCCGCTTTGTCACAGCAGAATCCGCCCCAGTCCGCCTTTTGGAGAACGGCGTGGATTTAGACGGGCTTTTCCTGGCAGGGGAGGATATCAGGCTCCATTTGGGACAGGCTTCTGCAGGGGTTTTAATGGGCGTTACTTTAGGCGTCCAAATGGAACGGCTGATACAGTACCACCGCCGGCAGAGCATGGCTGACGCGGTGATGATAGACGCGGCGGCAACTGCCCTGATAGAACAAGCCTGCAACCGGATAGAGGACAGCCTGCGGAAGTTATACCAGAAACAAGGTCTGGATGTAACAGAACGCTTTTCCTGCGGCTATGGGGATCTGCCCCTGGAAACACAGCCTGATATCATACGGGTTTTGGACGCGCCCAGGGCAATCGGCTTGACCTGTTCTTCTTCCCTCATTTTAATACCTCAAAAATCTGTCACTGCTGTTCTGGGAGTGGTTCCGCCGGGCAGTTACCGAAGCGTCCGGGGATGCCAGAGCTGCAAAAACCGAAATCATTGTTTATATCGAAAGGAAGGGGTTTTCTGTGGATATCAGGGCCAGGCTGCACAATAAAGAAATCATCCGGCTGGATGGCGCAATGGGAACCATGCTCCAGGCCGCCGGGCTGAAGCTGGGGGAAAACCCGGAAGTGCTCAATATCACTGAGCCGGATACTGTACACAAGGTTCATACCGCCTATTTTGCCGCTGGCTCTGAGGTCGTTTATACAAATACCTTTGGGGCAAACGCCCATAAGCTTAAGCGGACAGGGTACACACCAGAGGATGTAATCCAAACGGCGGTTCGCATTGCCAAAATTGCCGCCAAGCCTTATAATGGTTTGGCAGCTTTGGATATTGGGCCTATTGGGGAGTTGTTGGAGCCAATGGGTTCCTTGAAATTTGAAGAAGCTTATGAACTATTTGCCCAGCAGGTACGGGCTGGGGCAGAAGCCGGCGCGGACTTGATTGCCATTGAAACGATGACTGACCTTTACGAAGCAAAAGCCGCCCTCCTTGCCGCCAAGGAAAACTGTAACCTGCCTGTTTTTGTTACAATGACTTTTGAACAGGATGGGCGGACTTTTACCGGGTGCAGCGTTCCGGCGATGGCGCTGACCCTTCAGGGGCTGGGGGCGGACGCGATTGGTATCAACTGCTCCTTGGGGCCAAAACAGATTTACAGCCTTGCCCAAACTCTGGTTTCCTGGACAACGCTTCCCATCATTATTAAGCCAAATGCCGGGCTGCCAACTGTGAAAGACGGACAAACGGCTTATGACCTTTCCCCGGCGGAATTTGGAAGGGAATTAGCAGGATTTTTGGACTTGGGGGTTTCCATTATGGGGGGCTGCTGCGGCTCTAACCCGGAATTTATCCGGGAGCTTTGCAGGAACCTTGACGGGAAAGCCCCTGACCTTTCCAAAAGGGTGGAAAAAGTGCCGCCTGCGGTTTGCTCCAATACGGAAGTTGTCCCGATTGACCAGGTTCGGGTAATCGGCGAGCGGATCAACCCTACAGGAAAGAAACTGTTTAAACAGGCGCTTTTAAACGGGGACATGGATTATATTGTAAAACAGGGGATTGATCAAGCGGAAGCAGGCGCGGATATTCTGGATGTAAATGTTGGGCTTCCTTCTATTGACGAAGCCGCTATGATGGCGCGGGTGGTCAAAGAGCTTCAAGGGGCGGTCAGCCTTCCCCTGCAAATTGATTCCTCCAGCCAAGCAGCAGCGGAGGCAGGTCTGCGTTATTACAACGGCAAGCCCATTTTAAATTCAGTCAATGGGGAAGAAGCGGTTTTATCCCGCCTGCTGCCGCTTGTGAAAAAATATGGATGCGCGGTTGTCGGCTTAACTTTGGATGAAAACGGGATTCCCAAAAAGGCAGAAGAACGTTTGGCCATTGCCGCTAAAATCAAAGCCAGGGCGCTGGAATATGGAATACCTCCAGAGGATGTTTATATTGACTGCCTGACGCTGACAGCCAGCGCTGAACAGGAATCTGCTATGGAAACTGTGAGAGCAGTCCAGATGGTCAAGGAACAGCTTGGTTTAAAAACTGTTTTAGGGGTATCCAATATTTCTTTCGGTCTTCCGGCGCGGGAAAAACTGAACCAGACGTTCCTATCCGCAGCAATGGCGGCAGGGCTGGATCTGCCTATCATCAATCCCAATGCTGCCCCCATGATGGACGCGGTTTCTTCTTTTCTGGTGCTTTCCAATGCAGATAAGGGGAGCGTTAAATATATAAAAAGATTTGCCCAGGAGGGGAAAAACGTCAAAAATACGCCCACTGCCCCGGCTGCTGGTTATGACATCAATTTTACCATTTTACATGGGATGCGGGAGGAAACCCGGCAGCTTTGCCGGGGAATTTTGCAGGAAACCGCACCTTTGGATATTGTCAATAAAGTATTGATTCCCGCTTTGGACGAGGTGGGGAAACTGTACGAGAGCGGGAAAATTTTCCTGCCCCAGCTTATCGCAGCAGCAGAAGCGGCTAAATCTGCATTTGAAGTAATCCGGGCATCCCTTCCCTCTGGGGACAAGTCCGCTGAAAAAGGCCCTATTGTAATAGCGACTGTTAAGGGGGATATCCATGATATTGGAAAGAATATTGTCAAGGTGGTGCTTGAAAATTACGGCTACCGTATCATTGACCTGGGGAAAGATGTTCCCGTTGAGACAGTGGTTCGGGCTGTTGAACAGCACCATGCTAAACTGGTAGGGCTTTCCGCACTGATGACAACCACCCTTGTAAGTATGGAGCAGACCATACAAGCAATCCGAAAGCAGGGCATCGACTGTAAAATATGGGTAGGCGGCGCGGTGCTTACGCCGGAATATGCACAACAAATCGGGGCGGATTTTTATGCAAAAGACGCACAGCAATCCGTAGCAATCGCTAAAGAAATTTTGGGATGAATCTCAGGATTTAATAAAATAAAAGGAGAAATATATTATGGCAGCGCTTACCATTAAACCGGAGGAAGAAAAACGAGTCAAGGGACTTGGATTTCTTAGCAATAAAGGGACAGATAATTTTTCAGGACGTATCATAACCAGGAACGGCAAAATTACCGCCGCAGAAATGGCGTGTATTGCACAGGCTGCCGAGAAATTCGGCAATGGGAACGTTGTTTTTACTACCCGTTTGACGGTAGAGGTTCAGGGGATTCCCTTTGAGAAAATCGAGGACTTCAGGGCTTTTATTGCCAAAGAGGGATTGAAAACCGGCGGAACCGGCGCGAAAGTCCGCCCAGTGGTTTCCTGCAAAGGGACAACCTGCCAATATGGTTTGATTGATACCTATGCGCTGTCCGAGGAAATCCACAAACGCTTTTTTGAAGGGTATGGGGATGTCAGGCTGCCCCATAAATTTAAAATCGCCGTTGGGGGATGTCCCAATAACTGCGTCAAGCCGGATTTGAACGACCTGGGCATTGTAGGCCAGAGAATTCCCAACTTCCACGCCGAGGAATGTAAAGGCTGCAAAAAATGCCGTATTGAAGAAATCTGCCCGATGGGCGCTCCCCAAAGGACAGATGGAAAGATCAATATTGACACCGATATCTGCTCCCACTGCGGACGCTGCGCCGGGAAATGTTATTTTAAAGCACTGCCGGATGGGACGAATGGCTTTAAAGTTTATGTCGGCGGCAGATGGGGGAAAAAGGTTGCACAGGGCAGACCATTGTCTAAAATCTTTTCCAGCGAGGAGGAAGTCCTTTCCGTTGTGGAAAAGGCAATCCTTTTGTTCCGCGAACAGGGAAGGATAGGGGAAAGGTTCAGCCAAACTATTGACCGGATTGGATTTGAGAAGGCGGAGGAAATGCTGCTTTCTGATGATATTTTGGGAAGGAAAGAAGCTATTTTGGCGGCGGATTTGCAGAGTAAGTAATACGAAAAAATGGTGCTTTCAAAGCCAGAAAGCACCATTTTGTTTTAGTACGATAAAGCCAATTTGCGGGAGAAAGCTAAGATGAGTACAAGCTAGGGCGGATTAAAAAGGTTTC
>CAOJXI010000155.1 GCA_948465665.1 uncultured Clostridia bacterium
TCCTCTTGCAGCCATCCAGCAAACCAACGGTTTGCGGATGATGGCGTACCTAGAACAAAGAAGCATACAATTTAGGAAAATACTCCATTGAGAATACATTAAACATAAAAGAAATCTAATGCCTGGAATCGCTGAAAAATGCTCTGCCTGAATGAGAAAGGATCGGACTGGAACAAGGATATGAATAAAAAGGTTTCACTTGGAACGGCTATTACTTTAATGGCCATTGCGGCTGCCTTAGCGGTAGCAATTACAATGGTGTACTCTATCCGCACTTTTAACGATAAACTGTATAATATCAAAGAACGGGAGGCAACATATGAAAAGCTTTCCCAGATTGATAAGATTGTCCGTTCAGAATACTATGGAAATATAGATGAAAAATATTTGATGGACAGCATAGCAAGAGGATATATCCAGGGAATCAGCGACCGTTATGCCCTCTATCTGACTGCTGACCAGTACCAGCAGCAGTTGGAAAATGTGGAAGGGAAAAAGGTGGGGATAGGGGTTGATACAGTCTGCGATACCAGCGGCTATATGCTGGTGACAGAGGTATATCCTGAATCTGCGGCGGAAATAGCCGGTATTTCTGTTGGAGATTTGATTTTACAGGTGGGAGACCTGGAAGTTACCGCCCAAACCTATGCAGAAGCAGAGGAAGCCCTGGAAGGGGAAGCCGGAACAAAAATAACTATAACGCTCCGACAGGGCAGTGAAGACCAAGACCCGATTGAATTGACCCGCCGGAAAATTGAAATTCCATCTGTTTATATGGAAATTGTGGACAATATTGCATATATTCAGATTACTGAATTTGCGGACGCCACCTCCAACCAATTTTCAAGGGCCATTGAAAACGCGATCCGTGGAAATGCGGAAGGATTAATATTTGATGTAAGGGGAAATCCAGGAGGAACGATTGATTCTGTTTCCCAGGTGTTAGACCGGCTGCTTCCGGCTGGGGACATTGTGTCCGCTACCTATAAAAACGGGGAGACAAAAGTCCTTGCAACTTCTGATGAACGCGAAGTAGATTTGCCTATGGTGGTAGTGGTAAACGAAAAGACAGCAAGCGCGGCGGAATTGTTCGCCCAGTCCCTTTGGGATTATAAAAAAGGGCAGGTAGTGGGAGTAACTACTTATGGCAAGGGATTGATGCAGACCATATACCGCTTGGACGACGGTTCGGCGCTGGATATTACAGTAGCAAAGTACAATCCCCCAAAAAGCCCTAACTTTGATGGGATTGGAGTAGTGCCTGACTATGAGGTTAAGCTGACCTCAGAACAAGCGCAGCTTCTTGCAGAAGGGAACCTAGACCGGGAATCCGACCCGCAGATGAGGAAGGCAAAGGAGCTGATTAATTCTGCAATCCTGGTTAAAAACGGCGGGAATACCAACAAGCAGGAAACGCTGGAGGACAGTTCAAGCCAGGAGAGCAGCGCGGCAAGTTAAATCAAGGGAAAATATTTTACAGGTTTTTCCAATGAATAATCGTAATTCATCCCCGCCAAGGGCTTGACAGTTTTCCAGAGATTGTCTATAATGACACTTATAAAATCGCGACAAACAGCATAGGATATTGCCGTGGCGTGCGGCAATATCCTAAACTTTCTATAAGAGCCTGTTTAGCATCTCCCCGCGCACGTCTTAGCGAGCGGATTTTCCGCCCAGACTGCGTTAAAAATCCTTGCAATCCGTCAGGATTGCTGCGAATTTTTGCCTTGCTGGGCAAAAATTCCGCTCGCTAATCCGCACACGTTGAGATCCTAAACAGGCTCTAAGAAAACAGTTCAACAAGGAGGAAATCATAAATGGCTAAGGAACAGAAAACGCTTACAGTAGAGGGGTTCCGAAAACTTGAGGAGCGTTTGGAATACTTAAAAACAACAAAACGGACTGAAATTGCAGACAATATCCGCCTAGCCCGTTCTTATGGAGACCTTTCTGAAAACAGCGAATACGATGAAGCCAAAAATGAACAAGGCATAGTAGAGCAGGAAATCCTTGAATTGGAAGAAACCCTGAAAAATGCCAAAGTGGTAGATGAAAGCAACCTGAATATGGATTATGTCAGCGTAGGGCTGGCGGTTCGGTTGCTGAATATGGAGGAAAACCGGGAAATCGAATACCGGATTGTGGGTTCCTCAGAGTCTAACCCCTCACAGGGGATGATCTCCGACGAATCCCCCATTGGCAAGAACCTTATTGGCAAACGCCTGAACGATTTGGTTGAGATTGTTATCCCCAAGGGAACCTATCACTTTAAAATTATCGGGATTTCAAAATAATGTAAGAGTTATATTCCATGTAGGGGCTGCTCTGTTCTGGGCAGCCCTTTTTGGAAAATATGATCTGTCATATATAATAAGGATGTGTGAATGAAAATGTCTGAAAACCATTTAAACCAGAACCCCCAGGCCGATGAACCGGAACTGACAGAGGAAGAACAGGCACAAAAGCTTTCCGAAGTCCTGCAAATCCGCCGGGACAAGCTTTCAGCGCTCCAGCAGGCTGGGCGAGACCCCTTTGAAACAACGGTCTATAACCGCGATACCCTTGCCGCCCAGATTACTGAGAACTTTGAGGAGATGGAAGGGAAAACCGTTTCCCTGGCAGGACGCATGATGAGCTGCCGCAATATGGGCAAAGCCTCCTTTGCAGACCTTCAGGATTCCAGCGGGCGTATACAGACTTACATCCGCATCAACGATGTTGGCGAGGATGCTTATGAAGATTTTAAAAAGTGGGATATTGGCGATATTATTGGTCTGGAAGGCTTTGTATTCCGCACCCGCAGGGGCGAGATATCCATACATGCCCAGAAAATCCAGCTTTTGTCTAAATCCCTTTTGCCATTGCCGGAGAAATTCCATGGGCTGAAGGATATGGATCTCCGCTACCGCCAGCGGTATGTGGATTTAATTGTAAATCCAGAGGTGAAGGACACCTTTGTAAAACGCTCCCAGATTTTGAAGGAGATTCGCGCCTATTTGGATGAAAAAGGATTCCTGGAAGTGGATACCCCCATTTTGCTGCCTTTGGAAATCGGCGCTTCGGCGCGCTCCTTTATGACCCATCACAATACTTTGGACATGAATATGTATTTACGCATTGAAACGGAATTGTATTTAAAGCGGCTGATTGTTGGAGGCTTTGACCGGGTTTATGAGGTTGGGCGTATTTTCCGTAACGAAGGCATGGATACAAAACACAATCCTGAATTTACTACGGTTGAACTTTACCAGGCTTTTACCGACTATAAAGGTATGATGGATTTGGTAGAGGAGCTGTATAAGCTTTTAGCAGAAAAAATCTGTGGCGGGCTGAAAATTACTTACCAGGGACAGGAAATTGATATGGGCCACTGGGAACGGCTGACCATGGTGGAGGCTGTCAAGAAGTATTCCGGGTGTGATTACAACGACTGGGCTACTGATGAGGATGCGCGCAATGTTGCGAAAGAAAAGCACGTCCCTGTTCCGGCAGATGCTACCAAGGGGACTGTTTTGGCAGAACTGTTTGACGCTTTTGTAGAGGAAAAACTGATTCAGCCTACTTTTATTTATGATTACCCTGTAGAGAACAGCCCCCTTGCAAAACGTATTCCCTCTAATCCAGCTTTTACGCAGAGATTTGAGTATTTTATTAATGCCTGCGAATATGGGAATGCCTTCAGCGAGCTGAACGACCCTATAGACCAAAAAGAGCGCTTTGAGAAGCAGGTTGCAGCCAAGAAGAAGGAAGACCCCAACAGCAGGGCACAGGTGGATTATGATTATGTCACCGCGTTGGAGTATGGGCTTGCGCCTACAGGCGGCTTAGGGTTCGGTGTAGACCGCTTGGTGATGCTTTTGACTGATTCTGCTTCTATTCGTGATGTGCTTTTGTTCCCGACGATGAAGCCTTTACTGAACGAAAAAGGCTAAAACCCTTGTATCTATGCGGGCTTATGATAAATCATAAACCCGCATTTATATCAAGTGATTCAGTATTCAAGTTCACATAAATGAAAAAGGACAGTAATATGGACGATATTTTCTTTACTCCGCTTGAGGAAACCATCAGCTTTTATACAAGAAATGATTTTGCCATTATAAATCGTTTTTTGACCGGCAATTTTGATGCCCTATGGAAAGATGCAATAATTGCATATGAAGATAACCGTGGTATTCTTGAAGAATATGAAAAGGGTATTCGGAGCGTTGGCAGCGACTATGACATTAAATGGCAGAACTCTTTAAAGAAAAGGCTGCTCAATCATTTAGATGATGCGGCAAAGGACAAGATTATAAAAAATGCCAAAAACGACATTTCAAATATTTTAGGGGCGGTATATCCGTCAAAAAAGGACATGCTGCTTTACAGAACTGCTTGGATTGACCGTGAGTATGCAGTTAAGAATAGCTTCCCATATTCAAGAGAATATAAGGCATTATCATTTGGGGTGGGCAGTATTCTTGAAATCAAAATGATATCCTCCTACTCTTTAATGCCATACAGAGAAGATGATGATGTCGGGAGCGATTTCTTCCGGTATGAAATGCGGGTTTCGTGTGGTATGCCCATTTTGGAATTAGATTCGTTTGCAACCCATAACGAGGAGGGAGAAGTTTTACTGCCTCCAATGGTATGTAAAGTGGTTAATATCCGTTTTTCCGAACATTCGGCTTGTAAGGGAATCATAGAGCTTGAATATATAAGACCTTTGAAAGAAATCGAGGGGTATTGATGAAGGAAAAAAGGATTGACCGCCGTATTTTGGCGCTGATCATCGGCATTGCTGTTTTGGCAGCTATATTTTCCGGCTGGCGGAACCTGAGAAAAGGTATTTTTCTGGGGAACGACTTCTTTTATCGTACAGCGGACTCCCTCTACCAAAAGAATCCTGTAAATTATATCCGCTCTGTTCCAAAGGATGACAGCATTAACTTTACCATTTCGATAAATGGGAGAGAACAGTCCGCCAGTTTGACACGGCAGGAGGATTTTGTTTCTATTGCCTATGATGACGGAACCATCATAGAGGCCGTTTGGAACGGACAGTGGTTTTGCGATAGGGAAACCGGCTATCCGATGTTTTTCGATACTGCAATTACGATTGGAGATGAAATCCCCGAAATTGGAAAGCCTGCCATCAGCAATGCCCTATGCCGGATTGCTTGGGGCGACCTGGAACAAAGAGGCAGTATTTTACTGCTTTTCCTTGGAGGATTTCTATATGCTTTAGGGGCTGTCACCTTCCTTTTTCCAAATGAAGCCCATTTTTTCCTGCGCAGGTGGGCGTATCAGAACGCGGAACTTTCCGAATCAGGGCTTTTGATGGAAAAGGCTGGCGGTGTGGTTGGTATGGCGGTTGGAATCGTGTTCATGCTGGGACTGTTTATTGTCTAGGAAAACTGGACAAAGGCGAAAATTTTCGCATCTGTAACAGTAAACCTATATTTCGTTCACAAAATTAATTTAAACTTATTTAAGAGCCTATTTAGGATCTCAACGTGTGCGGGGAGATTCTAAACAGGCTCTAAGATACCAGAAACAATTTCGATGGCGCTGGCGGAGAAAAACCGCAGCCTGGTTAAAGGAGAGCCTTCAGGATGGACAAGTATGTTAAAATCTGGGATGTTCCTAAAGGAAAACGGTGGGAACATTACTGGAACTACTATAAGGTGCATACAATTGTTGGAGCGTTTGTGCTGATTCTGCTTATCATGTTGATTAAAGATGTGTTTTTCCAGGAGAAGCCGGATTTAGTGGTTACAGTGGCTTCTACCAGATATTTTACAACTGAATCCAATGAGGAGCTTTCCAAAGTCCTTTCTGGCTATGCGCGGGACTACAATGGGAACAGACATAAGTTTGTTGATAACTACCAGGTGACAATGTCCACAGAGGCAAATGCTGATATGCAGATGGTAATGGCTGCCCAAACTAAGCTGATAGCACAATTCCAAAACACTGATGCGGCTGTTTTCCTTTTGGATCAGGATATTTATGATTATCTCCGTTCCGATGAGGAGGACGACCTTTACGCTGATATGATAGATGTGATAGGGGATGAAGCTGCCCCTTTTGTCAGCGAGGACGGAAAACGTATTTATTTGAAGGAACTCCCGGCTTTTCAGGATAATGATAAGATTCAGGCCCTGCCAGATTTGTTTTTTGTTATCCGTTCGGAATCTAACCTGAACCGGAAAAATAAGCCCGAAGTTTCCCTTGCCTATCAAAACAGCATAGATTTTTTAAAAAATCTTATCAGCAACAATATGGAAACAGAAGCATAATAGAACCAAAATTCCTGTAAACTTCCTTTCCAGGTTGTATATATGAAAAGCAGAATGGTATGGTCAATTTGGCCATGCCATTCTGCTTTTCTGCAAGAATTTGATGAAAACTATGTTATAATTACAATCAGTTTGGCGGGAAATTTTATGGTTATCGGTCTTAGGTACGCCATCATCCGCAAACCGTTGGTTTG